>NZ_CP015196.1:900000-1135000 GCF_001623565.1 Streptococcus marmotae
ATTCTCCTATAATGGTAGGCAGAAAGGAGCTTATCATGAGAGAAAAAGAATTTCGTAGATCTTTAGCGGTCTTTCCAATTGGTAGTGTGATGAAATTGACAGACTTAACGGCGCGTCAAATCCGCTATTATGAAGAACAGGGTTTGATTCACCCAGATCGAAATGAGGGCAACCGTAGACTCTATTCATTGAATGATATGGATCAATTGCTGGAAATCAAGGATTTTCTTAATGAGGGTCTTAATATCGCAGCAATTAAGAAAGAGTATGCCAACCGCCAGGCTAAGCCTCAGAGGGAATCTGAAACACTGACAGATGAAGATGTGCGCCGTATTCTCCGGGATGAACTCCGCAACCAAGGGCGCTTTTCTAACCCTACTAGTATCTTTCGTTAGCCTTCCCTGTCTTAGACAGGCGTGTTATAGTTGAAGCATTAAAGGAGACCATTATGTCAATTACAGTAGCGGATATCAAACGGGATATTCAAGAAAAGAATGTGACTTTCATTCGCTTGATGTTTACAGATATCTTAGGAATTATGAAAAATGTTGAAATTCCAGCCACTGATGAGCAAGTAGATAAGGTGTTGTCAAATAAGGCGATGTTTGACGGCTCTTCTATTGAAGGATTTGTCCGAATCAATGAGTCAGATATGTATCTGTATCCGGATTTGAATACATGGACTATTTTCCCTTGGGGTGATGAAAACGGTCGTGTTGCGGGTTTAATTTGTGATATTTATACGACAGAGGGCGAACCATTTTTAGGAGATCCTCGTGGAAATCTGAAAAAGGCCTTGCGTCATATGGAACAATTAGGCTTCACATCGTTTAATCTAGGCCCAGAGCCAGAATTTTTCCTCTTTAAAATGGACGAAAATGGCAATCCAACACTTGAAGTAAATGATAAGGGTGGATATTTTGACCTTGCACCGACGGACCTTGCGGATAATACACGCCGTGAGATTGTCAATGTCTTGACACAAATGGGCTTTGAAGTAGAGGCTAGTCACCATGAGGTAGCAGTAGGGCAGCACGAAATTGACTTTAAGTATGCGGATGTTTTAAAAGCCTGTGACAATATTCAGATTTTCAAATTGGTTGTCAAAACGATTGCTCGTAAGCACGGTCTATACGCAACTTTTATGGCTAAGCCGAAATTTGGTATTGCGGGTTCTGGAATGCACTGCAATATGTCCTTGTTTGATAGCGAAGGAAACAATGCCTTTTATGATCCAGCAGATTCTAATGGGATGCAGTTGTCAGAAACGGCCTATCATTTCTTAGGAGGCTTGATGAAGCATGCGTACAGTTATACAGCGATTATGAATCCGACAGTTAACTCTTATAAGCGTTTGGTACCAGGATTTGAAGCACCTGTTTATATCGCTTGGGCTGGTCGCAATCGTTCGCCATTGATTCGTGTCCCTGCCTCTCGTGGTATGGGAACGCGTTTGGAGTTGCGCTCGGTTGATCCAACTGCTAACCCGTATTTAGCCATGGCAGTCTTGTTGGAGTCTGGTTTGGATGGTGTCGAAAATAAGATTAAAGCGCCAGCGCCAGTAGAATCGAATATCTATGCGATGACTGAATCAGAGCGCCAACGTGCAGGAATTGTTGATTTACCATCTACCTTGCATAATGCGATTAAGGCCTTGCAAAAAGATGAGGTTGTCAAAGCTGCTCTTGGAAATCATATTTTTATCAACTTCGTGGAAGCCAAGAAAATCGAATGGGCTAGCTATGCGACCTATGTATCACAATGGGAAATTGACCACTACCTAGACTTGTATTAAGAAGAGGGAAGGATGCCGAAAGGTGTCCTTTTTGTTATGGCTGTTAGCTATCATAAAAGGCTGGAGTTTTGGCTGAGTCGTTGCTGCTTATACTCATTTAATTTCAAAAATAGCTATTTTATCTATTACTATTTATTTTTTTATAAAAGTATGAATCCAATAGGCTGCTTTCTCAGTAAATGAAATGAATGGTGATAGGAAAGGGAGTTCATATCCGAACCATCTAAGGAAGTCACAAAACATTAACTTTGATTTTCATGGAGTCTTACAACTTTGTAAGGTTTCAATACAGAATTGTAAGGTTATAGAGTATTTCAAGTTTTATAATAAAGATAGGGAGAGTGATTAAAATAACTTTCTTGAGTAAAAGATTGATAGGAGTTAGATAATGAAAGATGTGATCACGTTACAGCAGTTAGTAAAGGTTTATAAGGATGTTCCAACTGTTGATTTGGAGCAGATTACGGTACATGAAGGGGAAATTTATGGCTTTCTTGGCCCAAATGGTGCTGGTAAAACAACGACCATGAAAATGATTTTGTCGTTGGTTTCACCGACTTCTGGTCAGATTTTTGTTAATGGTCAGCCGATTGATCAAAAGGGACAGTATTTAGGTCAAATAGGATCAATGATTGAGGAACCTTCGTATTATCCGAATTTGACAGCCTATGAAAATCTGCTAGTTTTTCAGAAAATGCTTGGTTTTGACAAGAAACAGATTTGGCCGACATTGAAATTAGTCGGGTTGGCAGATGAAAAAAATCGCAAGAAATTAGTAAAAGCCTATTCTTTAGGAATGAAGCAACGCTTGGCTTTAGCCTTTGCATTAGTTAAGAAACCAAAAATTTTACTCTTAGATGAGCCGACCAATGGCTTGGATCCTGCCGGGATTCATGAAATTCGAGAGTTAATCGTTAAACTGGCTAAAGAGGAAGGTTTAACCGTCTTTATTTCGAGCCATATTCTCTCTGAAATTGAGCACATCGCTGATCGAGTAGGCATTATCAATCATGGGCGCTTGGTTTACGAAGGAGAAATTAACGCAATTAAAGCCAAGACATGGATTGAGATCGGTGGTGATTTTTCAAATGGGTCTGTTCTGGAGTATCTGAAAGAGTTTGGCCATTTGACTATTTTAGAATACAGTCCTGATCGTGTGAAGCTAGCTGATTTGGAGGACGAAGATGTAGCTGATTTGGTCAACTGCTTGGTGGGTCATCATGTTCGGATTTTCCATGTTTCTCGTGAAAGAGAAAACTTGGAAGATATCTTTCTGACGTTGACGAAGGAGGGGTAATATGTTAAAAGCAATTCAAATTGAATGGTTAAAGAGCAAGCGGACGAAATCATTGATGACTTCAATGGCGATTATCTTGAGTGGAATAGTGTGGACGGTTGCGGTATCAAGAGTAGATGGCCAGGGAGTGGAATCGTTTTTTGACAATCAAGATACTCATGCTTTGATCCTTCCTTTGGCAATTAGTATTTTTGTTTCCCGCATTGTTTTTAACGAAAAAGAAGGTCGAACCTTTAAGTTACAAGCCAGTAATGGGAATGGTTTACAGACTGTATTTCATGATAAGTTATGGTTTGCAAGTTTATTTTTTGTCTTAATGGCTATTCTTTATTCGATGATTATTTTCTTGTATATTGTAGCTATTCGAGGAGCTTCGGTCGCTATTCAGCTAGTGGGGATTCAAATTGCAACACTTTCACTAGCAAGTTTTGTGCAGGTTTGTTTGTACCTGACCTTAGCCCTGTCTATGGAAAAACCGGGAGGTGTACTTGCTTTAGGATTTATCGGTTCGTTTTTGGGGCTGATTTTTCAATCACAGACCAACAAGTTATGGTCTTTTCTAATTCCTTGGGATGGGGCAAGTTTCTTATCCGTTTATAAATTTGGTTTTGATCCAAAGGCTGATCAAGGATTTTACACAGTAGATAGCCAGTTAGCCTTGAAAATAACAATCTATACTCTCTATGCACTTGCTTGCTATTTGCTTGCACGGAAGATGATGTTGAAAAAGAAAGGAGAATTGCTATGATACAGTATATCGTTGCTGAGTGGCGAAAATTACATAAAGTGCAGCTTGGACTGATTGGGTTACTCATGCTAGGTATTCCCAGTGTTATAGGATTTGGGATTTATTATATGAATCGCGCCGTTTTTATTGAAGATACACAGTCTATCGTGATGTGGGGGCAGCTGACCTTCTACTATAGTCAGATTTTCTATCCAGCCCTGTTGGCCATCTTCGTCGGCCTCTGTTTTATGCCAGAATTTGAAAGAACGACGTTAGAAATGTTACGGGCGAATCATGTATCAATTAAAAAACTTGTAGTGAGCAAATTGCTTAACTTGCTCCTTCTGTTACTCCCTATTCAACTATTGTTGGTTGTGTTTTGGTTGTTTGCTCTATGGCTTGATCAGATAACCGTCTTTTCTGAACTTGTACTTCATTTAAAGTGGATTTTTCTGTCACTTATAGGTTCTCTCGGTATTTTGAGTTTACAGGCGTATTTATTTGTCAAGACACGAAATATTGCTAAATCAGTTGCTTATGCGGCTATGGGAGCTGTTGGCGGATTTGTTTTGCTTTTTATAGGGGATAGGTTGCCGTTATTTTATCCCTATTCACAACCGATGATTGCGCTTCGTAGTCGAGCTTTGGTGGATTTTCCTCGTTCAGAATTGGTATTATTTGTCGGGATAAATCTTCTATATTGTGCTGTATTTTATGGCTTGACAGTCAGAGAGCTTCAAAAACGGCCGTAGTTGACAAACTAAAAAACCGTCATCTCTTTTGAGGTGGCGGTTTTATCTGTTATTTATCAGGTGTTAGAATCATCGGGATGATGATTGGTTCGCGTTCGGTCTTTTCGTATAAGAAGGGTCTGAGAGCATTGACAATAGCTCCGTTGACAGATTGGATATTGGCTTCTTTGTTTTTAAGAGCGATACGAATGGCATTGAATAAAATGCGTTGGCTTTCGCGAATGAGGTCGCCTGACTCTCGCATATAGATAAAGCCTCGGCTGAGGATATCTGGACCTGCTAGAATCATTTGTGATTGGAAATCAACAGTTGCGACAGCAAGGACAACACCGTCTTCAGATAAGTCTCTGCGATCTTTGAGGACAGCTGCACCAATTTCTCCAATGCGGTTTCCGTCTACATAGATATCCTGAGCGTTGAACTGTCCTGCTAGACGAGCACTATCTTTTGTCAGGGCAAGGACATCTCCATTTTCCATGATGAAAATGTTATCTTTAGGAATACCGGTATCCATAGCGAGTTGGGCATGGATTTTTTGCATGCGATATTCGCCGTGGACAGGCATGAAGAATTTTGGTTTGATGAGGCGGAGCATGAGTTTTTGCTCTTGTTGTCCACCGTGTCCAGAAGTATGGATGTTGTTAATCTTGCCGTGAATGACTTCTACACCTGCTTCAATCAAGATGTTAATCAGCTTGTTAACGCCAGTTGTGTTTCCTGGGATGGGGCTAGATGAGAAGATAACGGTATCGCCTGGTTGCAATTGAACTTGACGGTGGGTACCGTGTGCGATACGAGAAAGGGCAGCCATCGGCTCACCTTGACTTCCTGTACAGAGAATCATAATTTCGCTGGCAGGGTATTCTTTGATTTCATTTGGCTCGATAAAGGTATTTTTAGGGACTTTGATGTAGCCTAGCTCAATACCGTTTACAATGGCTTTTTCCATAGAACGGCCAAATACGGCAATCTTCCGTCCAGTTTTTACCGCGGCATCGGCAGCTTGTTGTAAACGGAAGATGTTTGAGGCAAAGGAGGCAAAGATAATGCGACCGTGAATGCCTTCAATCAATTTCATGATGGATTGGCCGACGACTTTTTCTGAGTTGGTAAAGGTTGGTACTTCCGCATTTGTCGAGTCAGAAAGTAAGCAAAGGACACCTTCTTCTCCAAGAGCCGCCATGCGATGTAAGTCAGCAGGTTCTCCTACAGGTGTAAAGTCAAATTTGAAGTCTCCTGTACAGACAATCTTTCCTTGAGGAGTATCAATGACGATACCAAGTGGTTCTGGAATAGAGTGAGTGGTGCGGAAGAAGCTGACTTTGAGCTGTTTAAAGGTCAACTCGGTATTGTGATTGATTTCATGGAGTGTTGCATCACGCAAGAGACCGTGTTCTTCTAATTTTCCACGAATGAGAGCAAGGGCAAGCGGTCCAGCATAGATAGGGATATTAGCTTGTTTGAGAAGGAAAGGAATCCCTCCGATGTGGTCTTCGTGACCATGGGTGATGACAAGCCCCTTTACACGGTCAATATTATCAACGATATAAGAGTAATCTGGAATAACGTAGTCAATACCGAGTAGGTCATCTTCTGGGAATTTAATACCCGCATCGACAATCAGAATCTCATCTTGGTATTCAATCCCGTAGGTATTTTTCCCGATTTCTCCCAAACCACCGATGGCAAAGACGCCGACTTCTTGAGGTTTTAAATTTACTGACATGGATTAAAACTCCGTAATACTAAAATCGGCATGAGTTTTTTCGTACTCAAGGTGGTTTTCAGACAATAATTCGATAAATTCGATGTTGTAAGCTGTATGTTCTTCTACTAGTTGGCGAGCGATAATACGGCCTTCTAATTCAGTTTTCGCATCAATATCGAGATAAAGAGTACGAGTTTGTTCGCGGCGTGGAGTAGCATCTTTTGCTTCTTGGTAAAATACTTTATAAATCATGTGTTTCCTTTCATTGATGACAATTCTTTCTGAAAAATGAGAGAGTAGACTGCGCCCTATTTCACTTCTTTTATCTGTTCAGACTACAAAAAAGCAAGAGTATAAGCGGATAGCTTAGGCTCTACATTTCTTGTTGGGTTTGGATGCATTGCACCGTCCAAACAGGCTAGGCTATTGCGAAAATAGTCTAGTGAGATCTATGTAATTTTCTAGAGTTGTCATTTTTAGTTGTGATTTTTCTACTATTATACCACAAAAAGAACATATTGTAAAAACCCTTGATTTCAATAGTTTTTGGAAGCGGGTTAAGTGTTTTACTACGTTTTCTACTACGTTTTTGCTATATTGCGATAAAGTCTGCTAATTTATCTGCCACCTCATCTTTTTGAGATTTTGATAAATGGGTGTATAAATCTAAAGTGATTGAGATTTTAGCATGACCTAGCCGTTCTTGTGTCACCTTGGCAGGGACTCCAGTTTCAAACAGGAGTGAGGCGTGAGTGTGGCGGAAGCCGTGTAGGGTTATATGCTTTAATCCATGTTTGTTCAGAGTGCGCCGCAACCATTCTCTTGCGCCAGAGGGGGTAACGGTAAATACCCTGAAATGTCCGTGCAATGGTTTAATACATTGCGTGAGATAGGATTTAGCGAGTTGCATTGTCTTAGCGTCCATCGATATGGTACGAGTACTTTTTTTAGTTTTGGGTGATTGGATAGTCCAGCCTTCTCCGATTTGAGCAAATGTTTTGTTTATGCTGATGGTATTGTTTGTAAAATCGAAATCGTCTTTTTCTAGAGCTGTGGCTTCGCCTACACGTAGTCCGCCGAAGGCAAGAATACGATAGAAGAGTAGTCTTTCTAGGCTCTCGTTTTCTTCTATGATTTCTAAGAAATGGGTCAGTTCGTCTTTTGTATAATGATTTTCAGTTGTTTCTCTTTTGGGGATGTGCGTAGATTTTGGGATAATGACCTTGTCGAGTGGGCTGTTGTCGATAATTCCTAGATGAATGGCGTATTTAAAAATGCGATTAGCTAAACTTCTGTAGGTTCCGAAGGCGGATGTATTTGCTAGATTATTGACAAAACGTTGACAGATTGCGATATTGATTTTAGAGAATTGTAAGTGCCCGAATACGGGTTTAATGTGCTTTTTGAAGTAGATTGTATTCGTGTGGTAAGTTGACTTTTTGACGGTGTTTTTATATTGCTCGAACCACAGTTCGGCTACTTCGTTAAAGGTGATTTTGTCATTGCGTTTCCAGGTGCCTTGCCGTTGGAATTCTTCGACTAGTTTGGTTTCGGCTCGTTTTGCTTCCCTTTGAGTTTTAAAGCCTTGTCTGGTCGTTCTTACTTGTTTTCCTGTTATGGGGTCAATTCCTAGATACGCTTGTAATTTATAGGCGGTAGTGCCGTCTTTTTTGGTGTATTTTGTAATCATTTATTTTTCCTTTCTCGTTGCGCTGGGGAATGCTTTTTTGAGATAGGATATTGGCATCACCTCCTTTTTGTGATAAAATGGGTATAGTAAAGGGGGCTTTTTAATGCCTGTTTACTGTTCGATTATTTTTTCTCCTCACACTCAGACTTGGCGGTTGAGAGTGTGGGGAGTTTTTTATTTAGTTGACAGTTATACTAAGTTATTATATAATAAAGATAACGAAGAACAGTGGTCTAGGTCCTAATAGCCTGGGTGACAAGGGTAGTTCCCTTGTTAGCTTGCAGTTGAAATTACTGCTACCCTGTTCGTTTTTTTATTTCCATTTTTCGCATCTTTGATAACTGAAACCAATGTAATTGCCGTTGCTGTCAACAGGGAATCGTTTAGATAAACGACGTGCATAGTCTTTTTGATTTTTCTCAACGCCTCGCCAGAGTGCACCAGAGACCATGTCTGCTAATTGTACCCCGATTGTAAATTCTGAATCAACGAAATTGATAGAAGGAGAGAATTGTTTATCGTCGAAACCTCTAAAATCAATCGCTTTGCTCTCCAAAGCTTGTTTATAAGCAATGTAAACACTTTTGTTATGGACGGGGTCGATTCTGTCGATAAAAACAGTGACAGTTTGCTTTGAACGTTCGTGCTTCATAAAACTGTTGACGGCAGATAAAATGTGTTGGAAACACATTTTATAAACATCGTCTTTGCTAGACAGCAAACCTTCTTTTTGTAAAGTAGGCTTGTGAAGTTGAGCTCCAAAACAGTGACACTGAGATTCTGAAATAGTTAAATAAATCTCGTCAAGAAAATCTTGACGTTTTTTATTTTGAATTAGTTTTTTCTGTTTAATAGTCGTTTTTAATTCTTCATAAGGATTTTTTAAATAATTTTCCTTTAGACCTTGTATCCGTCTCTCGACATCACTTAGATCTTCGGCTTTTATTAAAACAGCTCCTAGCACAAAATATTCCGAGTTTCCCTCTTTATTTTTTTCGCCTCGGTGTAAATCTTTTGTTCCAGATTCATCGATATATAGTAAATACATTAGAACGGTAAATCATCATCAGAAATATCCGTTGAAGATGATGCTATTCCATAGGTTTTAAACAATGTTTCAGAACCGCACAGAGGGCAGTATGCAGCTTCATCAACTAACTCTATATCGTTTTCCCGGTTAGGGCAATTACGAGCAGTGCATGTGTTTTTTAAAGGGGCTCCGCATTTAATGCAGAAGTTATTTACTGCATCATTTTCGTGATTGCAACGTAAACATTTTTTCATATTGATCTCCTTTATCTCTCAATCGGTGTGGCGCTTCCTACGATATTGAAGATACTTTAATCTCCCCTATAAACGTCCACGATTTCGCTGTTCATCCTACCGTTTATTTGGTAGTTTGAGTTTGTAGACTTGCTTTCTGTGGGCGATATGGACGGCTAGGACAATCAATTTGTCATCTTGAATGTCGCAGATAATGCGGTGATCTCCGACACGGTAGCGCCAAAATCCGCCTAGGTCTCCTGTCAAGGCTTTTCCGTGTAGTCTGGGCAGAGAAGTGCCGTCTACGTTTGCATAGAGCCAACGGATGATTTTTTCGGCGATAGGTTTGTCTAATTTTTTGAGTTGTTTTTTTGCCTTGGGGTCAAATTCTACTTTGTAGGTCATAGGGCAATACCTAGTTCGTCAGCGACTTCTTCGAGTGCATAGGTTTTGTAATCAGGGTTATTTTTTTGTTCGGCTAAGGCTGTCATGCCTGCTGCGTAATCCTCAGCTTCTTCAAGGATGGCTAGGAGTTGTTCAAAGGTGAGTTGGCTATCGTCGATGTTATTTGCTTTGAAATAGTCGGCGATATATTTGTTTTTTTCGTCAATTGTGAGTGTGAATGTGGTCATTGTATTCTCCTTTATCTTTCCATCGGTTTGAAACTGCCGATGACTTTTCCGATGATGTGTGTTCTTCCAACATTGAAGATGCTTTACCCCTCCCGATAAACGTCCACCACTTCGCCGATAGTTCGGATTTCATCGTTTGGGGTGAGTTGGATGTTGTCATAATCTGGGTTGAGGGATTGGAGGTAACCGTCTTTGAGTTTTTTGACGTAGTTTTCGCCGTTGACTTGGAAGATGCCAATGGTGTTGGTGTCTACTTGGGAGGTGTACTTAATAAAGAGAAAATCGCCGTTTTTTATCTTTGGCTCCATGGAGTGGCCAACGACAATAGCGATGGTGTCGTAGTCGTCATCGTCTGGGATGTCGTCTTCGTAGAAGGATACGATGGTATCGTAGTCATCTTCTTGCCAATAGCCTGTACCTGCTGAGACTTTACCTGGTGCAGATTTGTCAACGCGTTTTCGAACTTCGTACTCAACCCTTTTTTCAGAGATGGACACCACCTTGTTTTCTGCTTGGGGAGTGTTTGCTTTTATTTGCTCCTCTAATTGCTCCGTAGCGACCTCTAGGACGATTTCTTGGCGTTCGGGGTGTAATTGTACCACCTTGTCATTTATCGCCTGTACGGTGCCATTTTTTGCGTCTGGTGAGGCGGTGGAGGTTTCGCCGAACATCATAACTTCAGGGTGAACCCCAAAGAATATTGCAATTTCTTCTATTTCGTATATTTTGGGAGAACGTGTTCCGCTTTCCCATTTTGAAATAGTTGATTTTGTTTTTCCAATTTTCTCTGCCAGCTGTTCCATTGTTAAATTGTTAGCTAGCCTGTATTCCTTGACCATTGCAGGAAAAGCTATTTTAGTATTCATAAGCGCTCTCCTTTGTTTTCTAACCTTATTATATAATCGTGTTTTCTTTTTGTCAACAAAAACGATAATAAAATATTATCAAAAAGTTGACTTTTTTGACACAAATCTGTTGACAAAAAGGAAACAAAGGTGTATAATGTATTTGTAAGGTTGAGAAAGGCAATCTTAGACAAGGAAACTTAAAGAAAGGAAAGAGCTTAATGAAAAGCAGAAAGCACAAAAAGAAAAAGCTTACCAATGAAATTAAAATCGGACTTGTGATTGCAGTCGTAAATCTGATTTCAGCATTGATAAACTTAATCTCAAAACTCTTCTAATGAAGAAGGTGGGAGGGGCGAACGCCCCAACCACTATTGTGTAGTTTCATTATAGCAGAAGGTGGAAAAAATGCAAGATAAAACCGCAAAAATAATAACCTGGTCTTTGATTGCCTTAACCGTCATTGTTATCATCATCACTTGGTTAGTGTAGAAAGGGGGGTGGTTAATGAAGAAAACAGAGTTCGAAAAGCTCTTGGATAATAGCGGGATTAAGCGTCAGGTAATTGCCGAACGAATGGGTCTTACTCGTACTGGATTCTATCGCAAACAGAAGAAACCGAAAGAGAGATTTGACGGCAATGAAATGCTGGCTCTTGCTGATATTTTGGGAGTTGACTCTAAAGTGGTCCTTGAGGCCATTTTAGTTTCATAGTTTGGTTGACAAAAATAACACCAAGGAGAAAAACATGGATTTAGAATTACCATTCAAGGAATGGCTGGCGGAAGTCATGCCGATTAGACCACAAAACAACGCTTTGCTGGATTCTGAGCGAGGATTGGAGATTGCCAAGCTGTGCATTGAGATTGAGCGTGAGGCCTTTAATTGGCGCCGTTCGGACGTGGATACGTTTTGGATAGACATTCAGATGTTTGTCTACTACAAATTATCAGACGAGGAAATTCGTTTCATTTGCAAGCAACAACCAGGTATTGAAAATCACGCTAAATACGCTGAGGAGCGTAAAGCCTACGCTGAGATGATGCGAGGGTTTGAAAAACTAAAAGCCTTGGCGCTTGGGATGACGGTCAATGAAATGTATATGCAAAAGCATTTGGACAAAAAATAATCAAAAATTTGCTTGATAAACTACATTTATCAAAGTTTGTTGTTGACAAAACACAACAAACTATAACTAATGGAGAGGAGGGCAGATATGACTTATGGTGAGCGCATGCGTAGGCTTCGAGAGGACAAGGAAATGTCCTTGCGTGAGCTGGCAGAGAAGACGCTATTAGATTACGCATTCTTATCTCGTGTAGAGAATGATTTGCGGACGTTAACACTCCCACAGGCAAAGGCGGTGGCTCGTGAATTGGGCTGTACGGTGAATGAGCTGGTGGGGTAGGAAGGAGGAGTGAGGATGCAGAAGCAAATTGAAAAATTGCATTTAAGTATCAAGCCAAAACTTGAACCCATAGAAGGGCAGTGTTTATTGTCATCTGGGTATCAAATAAAAGTTAATGATTGGGAACTCGGGCGTGGCGTAACCGATTTTAAGTTAGAAATGCCAGCAGGAGAAAAACCAAAAGCCACTATCACATTTACACCAGATGTAGTTGACGTAGATGAAATAGTGGCAGAAGTTCAAGCCTTATTGCCTGAACTCAATGAATAAACCGCTGTAATCTTCTTGGAGTTTGGCAGAGATTTGACCAGTTAAAATGAGCTTCTTAGCAGTATCTCTAAAATCATCTTGGTCAAATTCATCAGAGCGAAAATCGTGAGCGGTACCAGCTGGAGTTGTTGGCTCAAGTTTAGCGAACTCAAGAATTTTATCAGCAATTACTTGGTTATACGACATAATCAATATCCTCCTTTCGTTAGTTTTTTATGTGAATACAACGGTGAGAGGTCATATTCAAAAGAATTATATCGCCAATATATTGCCTTGTCAATATATTGCGCATAAATGATATAAAAATAGATTTAAAATACAATATATAGTGTCTAGGAGGAAGTGTTATGTGGCAGAGAATCAAGCGAATTATGGATGAAAAAGGTATGACGATGTATGCCGTTAGTAAGAAAGCTGGCATCGATCAGAATGTGTTGATTGATTTGAAAGCTGGACGGAGTAAACGCATTTATTATGACAACATGGTGAAAATCGCTGATGCACTAGGTGTCAGCTTGGATGAATTTAGAAAATAAACACAGGAGGATAAAATGGATAATCCGCAAAAAGTATATAACACAAAAAGGCCAGGGGTTAGATTGCCGAAGGAAGTGCATGAAAAATTAGTTGAGTTTTGTACGGAAAATGATTTGGTTATCAGTACAACTATAGGGCGCTTTGTGGAATTTTGCTTGGAAAATGTAGAGATTAAGGAAGTGCAGACAACGGCCGAAAAATTGTTTATTGGAGATAGAGAGGTGTAAATGGCGCAAAAAAGAATGTTCAATAAGACCATTACTAATTCCGATAAATTCTTAGAATTGCCGTTAAGCACACAAGCCCTCTATTTTCATCTCAATATGAATGCTGATGACGATGGTTTTATCGATAATGCTAAAACTATTAAGCGAATGATTGGGGCGAGTGATTTGGATTTAAAAATGTTAGTTGAGCAAAATTTTTTGATTCTTTTTAATAGCGGAATTATAGTAGTCAAGGATTGGCGGATACATAATACCATTAGGAACGACCGCTATAATAAAACGGTATATGCAGAAGAATTTAAACAATTGCAAATCGCTGAAAGCAAGGAATACCAAGGGTTTGAGGAGTCTGGCAACCGTTTGGCAACCGTTTGGAAACCGTCTGGCACCCAATTGGCAACCCAGAAGAGAATAGAAGAGAATAGAATAGATAAGAATAGATTAGATGAGGATAGAGAAGAGAAGGACAGAGTAGATACTCCCTCGCTCGTCATCGTCAATCATTGTCAAAGTCATGGATTGTTCGTAGATGGACCACAGCTTCAAATGCTAATGGATTTTCACACGCTTGATGGTATGAATGTCGATGTCATTTGTAGAGCTGTTACAGAAGCGGCAGACAATAACAAACGAAATCTAAAATATATCTTGGCTATCTTACGGAACTGGAAAGCAGGTGGAATCCTGACGTTGGCTCAAGTTGAGGATAGGGAGCGACAGAGAGTTGAGTCAAAAGCTAAGTCTTTCCAAGGCGGAAACAGCCCTAACTTGAAACAAACCAACGTCCCTGAATGGTCTACCAAGCCGCCCAAGACTGGGATAACGGCAGAAGGTCAAGCGGAGTTGCAGAAGTTGGTTGCAGAGCTTGAGGAGCTGGAAAATGGATAAAGAAAAAGCCCCAACGGACGGCAATCCGAAAAGGGGCATACAAAAAATTACGAGGTAATTATATCATGAAAGAGGCGAGGGTGCAATGAATCCGCAAGAAAGTTTTAATGAGTTGGTTAATTCTCTTGCTATGCAAATCGCAGAAAAAGCACTTGAGGCGATAAGCGAACGAGATAGGAATATCTGGCTGACTCAACAGGAGTTGATGGATAGGGAAGGGTTATCGTGGCGGGAAGTGAAGCGGATGGAGAGCTACGGTCTTCGGTTTTACAAAAATGGCAAGCGCAAAGAATATTGCCTTGCAGATGTAAATGAGGTTAAACACTTAATGAAACAATAAGCGCTGGGGAGTGCTGAAGGAGAATAGCATGTTTGAAAAGTTGAAACAGTTTTTGGGGTTATCAGCCCAAGAGGAAAAAGAGCAGTTGCCAGATGAAGCTGAGAAATGGCGGAGTTTGGCGATTGAGTATTGGCAGTTTGCGGAGAAAGAAAAATTAGGCCATCGACGAGCTCGGGCGAAATTATACAAGCTACAGGCGCAGGTGGACTATTACAAGAATTTACTAGAGATACATGAGGTGGATTATGAGTGATTTTTTAGGCGGGGCATGTGTTGCGCTGGCATTCTTCATGATTTGCTTGGGCGTTGCGATTACGGATCAGTACAAGCTGGAGAAACAGCGTAAGAAGCGTGAGAAGCAGTTATTGATTGAACAGCATGAGCGAGAGTTAGAAGCAAATGCGGTTGCTAGGTATAAACACATTAAGAATGCTCAAACACGTTGGTCTGTCAGCAGAGGTCCACAAGTACAAGCTGAGATTGATAGATATGCAAGGCAGCATGTAGTTGTAGTTCCAACGCAAAAACCAAAGGCAAATAGAAAGTACGGTGCAAAATATGCTTAGTAAACGTAAGAAACAGGAATTTGAGTTAGCGTGGCATAAAGCGACGGAGAAAGAACGTGAGGCAGTTGTGGATGTTCTTGACAACAAGGCGCAGTATTTGAAACAAATGCGGGCGCTATGCCAGAAACATGTGAAGGAGGGAGTATGGAGCATTTGAAAGATTTGACGGCAGAAGAAGCAAATGTATTGAATTTTATCATTGCGCATGGAACGTGTGAGAATCCTATTCCGGCAAAAAAAGCATGGAAAGCATTAGGGCTTTATAAGCGCAAACTAGAAAACATTGTCGAGTGTTTGAAGCGGAAAGGCCATCCGGTCGGTAGTCTAAAGGGCAAAAAGCATGGGTTGTATGCAGCACGAAATAGAGAAGAGCTGGAGATGGGTTTACGGGCGAACGTAACGCAGGCACGTACAACCTTGCAAATTGCAAAAGTACAACGTGGCATTGATTTTGAGGAATATTGGACACGGAGGTCTTGACATGATGAGTCGTGAATACCGTTGCGCAGATTGTGGATACGAATGGTCTGAGATTTCGGAATATAAAGCGTTAGATTGTCCCGAGTGTCAAAGCGACATTGTTGATGTAACGTGGCAGGCTAGAGCTTATGATTGACTTACAAACGAAAGACCAGTATGAGGACAACCTCTACTGGTGGAGAAGGTACTCAAGTCTAGCAGATGAACTGGCAGAGGTGTATCTGTTGATTGAGTGGCAGAAAAAAGAGATCAAGCGCTTAGAGCGTGAAAATTGGAATTTAAAACAGACGAAGAGGAGAAAATAGATGGCTTATTTGTATGAACTAGAAGGAATTTATGCTCAGTTGCAAGAGATGGAGCTTGACGATGAGACGTTTCGTGATACTCTAGAGAGCCTTGATTTTCAAGGGCAGCTGGAAGTTAATATCGAGTATTTTGTCAAAATGATGAAGAATAGCTTGGCTGATGCGGAAATTTACAAGGCGGAAGCAAGCAAATTCACTGAAAAACGCAAGCAAGCGGAGCAGAAGGCAGAACGTTACAAGGGAATCATCAAGAATGCGATGAAGCTGTCGCAGGTCAAAAAGGTCGAGACGGAGTTGTTCAAGGTTTCCGTCAGCGATCGAAAGACGGTGCAGATTGTGGATGAGACGAAGATTCCGTTGCAGTACATGAAGGAGAAAATTGAGTATACACCAATCAAGGCAGATATCAAAAAGGCGCTTGAAGCTGGAGAGGTGATTGAAGGTGCAGAATTTGGGTATTCGGAAAGCGTGGTGGTTAAATGAGTCAGAGCGGTATGACTTTTGAAGAGTTGCAAAAGAAGATGCAGATAGCAAAAACAAAGCAGGGTGATGTCAAGTATGCGTTTAGGAATGCGGAACAGATTGAGACGCATTTTAAGAAAGTATCATCTGGTTGGGTATTAACGTTTGAAGATGCGTTGCAAGAAATGGCTGGACGAATTTTTTATATCGCTAAAGTGATTGTGCAGAAAGATTCGGAGAAATACAGTAGTCAAGGCATTGCGGAATTGGGAGAAGTTCCAGTATTGACGACTAAAACGGGAAAAACCATTCAGCAAATGCAGATTCCGCAGTGGACGGGAGCTGTTGGCTCATACGCAAGGAAGTATGCATTGCAGGGTGTGTTTGCGATGGGAGAAGAGGATGTGGATTCTTTTCAAAAAATTGGCGTAGATGAGCTAAATGAAATAACAGACCGTTTAGAAAGTAAATGCGATACAGAAGAAAAAATGCAAGAAGCGGTCGCTTGGATTTGTGAAAAAAATGGCATTTTAAAGTTAGAAGATTTGACGATGAACCAGTATCAAGCGGTGTTGGGACTTATCGCTAAACTCGGAAATAAAAAGAAAGTGGATAAACAAGAATGATAAACAATGTAGTTTTAGTGGGTCGGATGACGAGAGATGCGGAGTTGAAATATACTCCGTCTAATCAGGCAGTCGCGACATTTACGCTTGCGGTGAATCGCAATTTCAAGAATCAGAATGGCGAGCGGGAGGCGGATTTTATTAACTGCGTGATGTGGCGACAACAGGCTGAGAATTTGGCCAATTGGGCTAAGAAGGGCGCTTTGATTGGGATTACAGGCAGCATACAGACACGAAGTTATGACAACCAGCAGGGGCAACGGGTCTATGTGACAGAAGTGATTGCCAACAATTTCCAATTGCTAGAGAGTCGCAATCAGGGTGGCCAAGGTGGTTCTTCCCAAAATGAAAACAAGCAAGAGCAGACTAGCTTTTTCCAGGGGCAGACAACAACACCGATGGAACTCTCAGATGATGATTTGCCGTTTTAAGAGGTGACAGATGAAATTAAAGATTACTCAGCACAGTGAACATCCGAACGTCTATATCGTTTGGCACGGTGAGTTTACGAGGACGATAGTGCATCAGGTTGTTGAGGATTTCGAAATGTTCAAATATTGGTTTGAGCAACAACGGTACTATCTGACCTCTAATCAATTTCTGATTTTAGATGATGAATGGCTAGAGATGGTGCTTGCATTTTATCAACAGCGAGATGAATTGCCTATATGAAATTTGAGTTTATTTTGAGTAACACGAAACAGCGCAAAGAGATGTTGAATGCGAATGACAGACCGCATTGGACACAGAAGGCTCAAATCACTGCCTATCTTCGCCGTATTGCCGTTTTAAAAGGTCAGGAGTATAAAACTATACCCTATACTAAAAAACGCCCCTGCGGGCTTGTGGTGACGATTTGCGCACCAACTAAGAGACGAATGGATCCGCCGAACTTTTATCCGACTGTAAAAGCACTGGTTGATGGCCTGACAGATGCTGGTATTTGGTCGGATGACAATCATGAAGTGATTCGGTTTATGACTTTTGAATACGGCGGGCTTAGTGGTGTGAAAGGAAAATATAAAATCGTGATAGAGGTTGAGGAGATAGAAAATGGGTAAACGAAGACGTTTAAGCGATGCGCAAGTAAAACATTTTAGCGTTAAGCTACGTGCTTTGCGTAAGCAAATGGGACTGACACAACGGGGATTGTCCCTGAAGTTGGGCTATCATTATTCGGTGCTCAGTAACTGGGAGCTTGGCAATTTTGCCCCAAGCAAGGAAGCGTTGGAAGATATTTGCACGTTCTTTAGTGTGAGTGAAGAAGAGTTGATTGGAGAAAGTAGATGAAACAATTTGATAATATAACAAAACCCCAACACTACCACGGGAAATACGGGCTTGAAGCCATGAGCGTTGTCGATAATTTTATCGGTGATTTAGCTGGGAAGGCAGCCTATTGTTGGGGCAATGTCATCAAGTATTTATTGCGGTTTCAGATGAAAAATGGGGTTGAGGACTTGAAAAAGGCTCGGCAACATCTGGATTGGTTGATTGGGGAGATGGAGAAAACAGATGAAACAATTTAAATTTGGAGATAAAGTGAGAGTATTACCACAAGAGGAACGACCTGACCGCTGGTTAGGGCAAATGATGCAGTATCAGAATGGGATTGGTATTGTTGTAAATAGAAAAGTACCTTATTGTTACGTATGTTTTGAAGATGGTTCTACGTGGAGTTATGATGAAGAACAGCTTGAACTAGTGACTGACGAACTACAGAAAGTGAAAATTCCGCAATTTGTGGCGGATTGGATTGAAGAATGTAAAATAATCTACAATCTTTATGGAGTAATGGGGCGAATCCATGACAACCTAGTTCCAGAAGACATTCTTAAATGGTTTGTTCACAATCCTACAAGAACAGGAGACATTTTAGCTCGTGCTTGGCTTGATGGTTATGAGATTGAGCAGGAGAAGAAATATCGGGTACCACTTGAGGGATTGGTTTCTGCAAACGGTCAGCAGTATTTATCAAAAGGCGAGAACCATTCAGATAGTTTTTTCGCTTGTGCAAGGGACAGTATCCTGATTCAGGAGTTTACACTTGAAGAAATTCCAGAGCATTATAGAGAGTTTGCAGTGGAGGTAGAAGTAGATGAATAAACAAGAAGTGATTAAAACAGGGGACAGAGTTATCACTCGGGGTGTAGTTGTTCGCAACTTTGAGGGATACGGTGGTTGCCAATTTTCAGAAGTCGAAACTGATAAAGGAGCGATAATTACTTGTGCGACGGAACACCTTGAACCCGATGAACCACAGAAAGTGAAAGTGTCACAAGTAGCTGTAGATTATTATGAGCAATATAAAGACGAATTATCTGGTTTTGATGAATGGTTCAGCGGTTTATATAGTTATGAGTTTGAAAATGATTTTGACAAAGCTGAAGAACTACAAACTTGGCTATATGACAATGATGATAAGACGAATCGTCAGAGAGAGTTTGCTCTTGCAACGTTGATTGTAAATGGTTTAGATGCAGTTGAGGTTGAGCAGGAGAAGTTGTATACAGTCGAGATACCAGACCCGAATATTGATGAATACAGCATAGTGTTAGGTCGCAAAGAAGGGAAAGTGTGTATCAGGCAATCCATGTCGAAAACATGGAAAATGAGCTGTAGCAATCAGCTCACCGAAGCCGAAATCAAGCAAGATTTTGAGTGGGCTTGGCAGTTTGCGAAGGAGGTGGAGTGATGATTAGCACAAGGGAGAAGAATCAGATTTTAGATGGTTTGGATTTCCGCGTCTATAATGGGCTGCGAAAGACCATGAGGCCTGTCAGGGGCTTTCTCAAAAAAGATGATGGAGAGATTCACGTCAGTATCGGGAGGGACAGCAGTGGCTACAACACCGTGCCGCTTTTTTGGGAAAATCCAGATGGTGTCCGTCAGGCTTATCTGATGAAATACACGGGTCTGCGTGATTTTCGCAACAAGAAAATTTACGAGGGCGATATTTTGGAAGAGCCAGATAGCGGTTTTCGTTTCGAGGTTAAGTTTCGAAAAGATAGGCCTGTTGTTTATTACAAGGGCAAATACAGCGATGATTTAGCAGAGTTAAACAGGCTGATGCGTGTGGTTGGGAATATCTATCAGAATAAAGAGTTGTTGGAGGTCGAGGAGTGAAAGTCTATTGGGGGACTAGCGAGCAGAGAGAATTGCTAGGCGAATGTGAGACGCAGAATCAGGCTTTTGACGTGATTGATCATCATGTTAGGACGAAGCGTGAAATCAGTGCGCCGTACTATCGCTTTTGGAACAAAGATGGCCAGCTAGTGATTGATTATGGAAGTTACAGGAATTTTTATTATGTAGATTTTGAGGAGGCTGTCCAATGACCACACAGATAAAATTAATCATCGTGCTCATTGCGCTATTTCTGCTGTCCACGCTGTTTTTGATGGTGTTGTCAATCAGAAGTCTACAAGACCAGATTGACGGGCTGTACCAACGCAACGAAGTGCTTACGCAACAGTTGCAAGAGATGAATAAGTATGTACAGTATCCAGGAGGGTAAAATGACAACAGCTGAGAAAGTGGCCTACATTTTAAAAGTCAACTACTGGACGCAGCAGCAACTTGGAGAGAAAATCGGCGTAACTTTTAACACGATTTCTAAGTGGAAGCGAGGTTTTGCTATAAGCGATGAAAATCGCCTTAAAATCGAACAGCTCTACAACCAAGCAAGGAGATTGGAGTGGGAACGTAGGCAACTGAAGCCGGAACCGATGCAAAATCCGAAAGTGAAAGGCAAAGTCTTGTCAGAACGTGGGAAGATAGTGTTTAAATTCCCGTGGTACGGTTACCAGCGAAAATAAAAAAAGCCAGCAATTGCTGACTCCTTGTGAATAATAACCATATCAATATTATATCACAAAGGAGACAGCGAAGTGACTTTTTTTCCAGAGATCGATGAAAAACAGACAATCAGAAACGCTAAGAGGAAACTGAGAGAGTATCCACGCTGGAGGCGGATTGCAGGTGATGTTGACGGCCAGAAAGTCACAGCGACTTACTCTTTTGAGCCTAGGCAATCGCATGGTACACCTAGCCGTCCAGTTGAGCGGCTGGCGATAAGTAAGGTAGCCGCATTAGCAGAGCTTGAAGCTATCGAGTATGCGGTGGGTCATCTGCTTGATCCGTATCATAGGCGGATTTTGTACGAGAAATTTTTATGTAATCGTCCTAAATATGATTTTGAAATCTATCATGGTTTATTCATGAGTGAGGGGAGTTACTATCACGCATTATCCATTGCGCTGATAGAGTTCGCAGAAGTATACCGTGGTGGGGTATTGCTTGTAGAAATTGCAGATACAACCTAGTTTTTGCATAGTTGGCGTGAAGTTTGTAGACCATTTATGGTGATAAAATGGTATTGTCATAGGATTAGGTCAGGAAGCGTATGGCGCTCTGGCCATTTGGAGAGTTGGTTCGATGGGTTGGGACAGCGAACTGTAAATCCGTTCTTGTTTGAAGGCGCAGGTTCGAATCCTGCACTCTCCGTAATATGGGGTTGATGACAATATCCCCTTCAGCGACGGTTGATAAAAATGTGCATCAAGCACGGCTTCACGCCTGAAAATAAAAGGGTAGAAGACTTGTCTGTAGGAACATAAATCTGTTTTGGAGGCAGACGGGGTAGCGCCCTTGGTACGAGATAATAGCTAAATCTTCAAATCAATAAGATTAAAAGTACCCGTGTCGGTTCGATTCCGACTGTTCCTGTGTTAAGCTCTGAGAAGTCTGCGGACCTCAGGAGCGATGAGGTTAGAGAATTGCATATCGCTCTAACTCAATATGCATTAGTCACACAAGCGTGTGGCTTTTTTGATTTTCAAGAAGGAGACTAGGCAATTATGCAGATTATCGAAATGAATGTAGATGAATTGAGGCCGTATAGTAAAAATCCAAGAAAAAATGATGGTGCAGTAGATCCAGTTGCGAATTCAATTGAAGAATTTGGTTTTAAAGTGCCAATTGTTGCTACATCAGATGGTGAGATTATCAATGGGCATACTCGATATAAGGCTGCGAAGAAACTCAAATTAGAGACTGTACCCGTTATTGTTGCCGATGATTTGTCTGAAGAGCAGATAAAGGCGTTTCGGTTGGCTGATAATAAGGTCGGAGAAATTGCCACATGGGACAATGTTTTGTTAGACATCGAGCTTGATTCAATAATTAATTTGGATATGGAACTTTTTGGATTTGAGGAAAAAGAGGAAGTAGAAGACATCATACCTGAGGTTGAATTTACAGAAGAGTTGTATGAACAAAATAATTATTTAGTTTTAAAATTTGATAATATTGTTGATTGGGCACAAGCGCAGAGTTTGTTTGGAATTGAAAGCAAGAAAGATTTAGCCAAAAAAATGGATCGACAAGGGGTTGGCAGGGTTTTAGATGGTGCTAAGGCTATCAATCAAATATTAGGAGAAGTGAAGTGATGAAAATTTCAGTGAATATCCCTAGTTATAAGCGACCTGTTGTCGAAATATTGAAGTTATATCCTTTTTGTGTTGTTTGGGTTGCGGAGAAGGAAAAAGAGGCTTATCAAAAACAAAATCCAGATACAATTATTAGAACAATGCCTGATGAAGTCCAAGGGAATATTGCAAGAGTTCGTAATTGGATTTTAGACCACACTCAAGATGATGATGTAGTTGTGATGATTGATGATGATTGTTATTTTTTTGGCTTTTGGGAAAATGAAGAGAAAACGTCGCTTGAGGCAGAAGATTTCATTCAATTTATTGAAAAATATTCTTTGATTGCGGATGAGTGGGGGGCAAAATTTTGGGGAGTAAATTGTTTAGAAGACAGAAGGGGCTATAGAGCGTTTTGTCCATTTTCCACAACTTCTTTTATAGGTGCCCCGTTTCATTGTTTTTTGAAAGGAAATGAATTAAGGTATGATGAAAATATCCCTTTGAAAGAAGATTATGACATGACACTCCAGCAATTGAATCGTTATCGTGTAGCATTGCGAGTGAATAAATTTCATTATCGAGTAAAGCAATCAGAGCAAGCAGGTGGTTGCGCAATGATGAGAAATTATGATGTTGAGTTAGAACAATTGTTGCGATTACAGAAAAAATGGGGTGATAAAATTGTCAGATTTGACAAGACAAGCAATAGCAGGCTCGGTAAAAAGCAAAAGAGATTTGATTTTAATCCTATCATAAAACCACCGATAAAGGGGGTCTAGTTGATGGCACAAGGGCAATATCAAGAATGGCTTAAGGCTGAGAATCTTTTGCTTTTGCAAGGTTGGAAGCGTCAAGGTTTGTCTGATGAGCAAATTGCCCGAGACAAGATTGGAATTAACCCTCGTACACTTGAGAAGTGGAAGAAATCTCATGGGCAGATTGGGCAGGCTTTAAAAAGAGGAAAGGAGCATGCCAATTTTTTAATCGAGAATAAGTTGTTTGAGAAAGCGGCGAATGGGAATGTAACAGCTATGATTTTTTGGTTGAAGAATAATTGGCGTGAAAAATATAATGATAGCCAACTATCAGAAGAAGAACGTCAATTATTGAAAGAGCGTATTAAGTCATTAGAGTTAGATAATAAAGAAAGAGAAATTTTACAAAATCCAGAAGATGAAATCATCATCGTAGATTCTTGGGCAGACGAGGTGGAAGATGATTGATATTCAGAAGAATGTGAATCCGCATTTTAAGTCGGTTTGGGTGTCTAAGTTTCCGTATAACGTTCTAAAAGGTGGGCGAAATTCGTTTAAGTCGTCTGTAATTGCGTTGAAGCTGGTCTACATGATGATTCTGCATATCAAGATTGGAGAAAAAGCCAACGTGGTCGTGATTCGTAAAGTTGGAAATACCATTCGAGATAGCGTTTATCTTAAAATACAGTGGGCGTTGCGATTGTTTGGGATTATCCACAGGTTTAAGATGACGGTATCGCCGTTTAAAATCGAACATAGGGGAACAGGGTCGACTTTCTATTTCTATGGCCAAGATGATTTTCAAAAATTGAAATCAAATGACATCGGGAATATCATTGCGGTTTGGTACGAGGAAGCGGCAGAGTTTGCCAGTCAAGAGGATTTTGACCAGTCTAACGTGACTTTTATGCGACAGAAGCACCAAGAATCTGATTTTGTGCAGTTCTTTTGGTCTTACAACCCGCCTCGCAATCCCTATTCGTGGATAAACGAGTGGGCGGAGGAGCTGAAAGAAAATCCTGACTATCTTGTTCATGAGTCTAGTTATCTTGAGGATGAGTTGGGCTTTGTGACGGAGCAGATGTTGTCGGATATTGAGCGGATAAAGCAGAATGATTATGACTATTATCGCTACATTTATCTTGGTGAACCAGTCGGGCTTGGGACGAATGTCTATAACATTGATTTGTTTCAGCGTGTGGAGAGAATACCAGCTGATGAGCGAGTGATTGGCCAGTTTTTTGCGATGGATACGGGGCATCAGCAGTCTGCTACGACGTGTTTGCATGCTGTGTTGACGAGTAAGAATCGCTTGTATCTTGTGGATACCTATTATTATAGTCCTGCTGGTAAGGTTAAGAAAAAAGCTCCTAGTGTGTTGTCAAAGGAAATTCATGAGTTTGTTCAACGTCAGGGACGGAATTTTCCAAATGTTCCTATTTTGAACCAGACGATTGATAGCGCAGAGGGGGCTTTGAGAAATCAGTATTTTGAAGATTATGGGGAGCGTTGGCATCCGGTGGCGAAGAAAAAGAAGATTGTGATGACTGAGTTTGTGCAGTCGCTTCTCGCTGAGGGGCGTTTTTTCTATTTGCCAAGCAAAAATAATGTTCAGTATTTCATTGAGGAGCATAAGAGATACATGTGGGATGAAAAGTCGGTGATGAATGATGATCCAAAAGTTGTGAAAGAAGATGATCATACGTGCGATGCGTTCCAGTATTTGATTATCGATAATGCACAAGCCTTGGATTTGAAAGCTTAAAGGAGTGGTAGATGGGACTAGTGCAGACGATTAAGAATTTTTTTACAAGGAGTAAGTATGCGATGACGACACAGAGTTTAGCGAGTATTACGGAGCATCCAAAGATTGCTATTTCCCAAGATGAGTATACTCGGATTCAGGAAAATGTCCGTTATTTTGCGGGGAGGTATGACCCGGTAGAGTACAAGGATAGTAATGGCAATAGGCAAAAGCGTGAGTTCAACCATTTGCCGATTGGGCGTACTGCTGCTAAGAAGATTGCTAGTTTGGTCTTTAATGAGCAGGCAGAGATTGTACTTGATGATGAGGTCGCAAATGAGTTTATCAATACTACTTTGAAAAACGACCGTTTTAACAAAAACTTTGAGCGTTATCTTGAAAGTTGTTTAGCGTTGGGTGGTATGGCGATGCGTCCGTATGTGGATGGCGATAGGGTGCGTGTGGCTTTTGTTCAAGCTCCTGTTTTTCTGCCTTTGCAGTCCAATACGCAGGATATTTCTAGTGCTGCGATTATCACTAAGACGGTGAAAAGTGAGGGGCAGAAAAATCGCTATTACACCTTGATTGAACTTCATGAGTGGGGAGCAGATAACCGGTATACGATTACGAATGAGTTGTATAAGTCTGATAATCCGAGCGCGGTAGGGGCAAGGGTGCCGTTGGCAGAGCTTTATGAAGGGTTGCAAGAAGTGGTTTCTCTTAATAGGTTGAGTCGCCCTTTGTTCACGTATTTGAAACCGCCTGGTATGAATAATAAGAATATCAATAGTCCGCTTGGTTTGTCTATCTTTGATAATGCGAAGACTACGATTGATTTTATCAATACCACCTACGACGAGTTTATGTGGGAGGTCAAGATGGGTCAGCGTAGAGTGGCGGTGCCAACACAGCTCTTAAAGACTGAATATAATCAGGAAGGCGAGAAGGTCTTTGTCAGACGTGAATTTGAAGCTGGTCAAAATGTTTATGAGCAGTTTGATAGCGGCGATATAGACAAAGGTATAGGTATCACAGACCTTACAACGCCTATTCGTTCAGATGATTATATCAAGGCGATTAATGAAGGGCTTTCGCTATTTGAAATGCAGATTGGGGTGTCGGCTGGTATGTTTACATTCGATGGGAAGTCGATGAAGACGGCTACGGAAGTGGTGTCTGAGAATTCGGATACGTATCAGATGAGAAACAGTATCGTGACCTTGGTTGAGCAGTCGTTGAAGGAGTTGATTGTTTCTATTCTTGAGTTGGCGGCGTCCTACAAGTTATACACAGGAAAAATTCCTGATATGGATGCGATAAGCATCAACTTGGATGATGGTGTGTTTACGGATCGGCATGTCGAGCTGGATTATTGGACAAAGGTTGTTGCAGCTGGTTTTGCACCTCGTGAGATGGCGATTGAGAAAGTCTTGAATATCTCGAAAGAGGAAGCGAAAAAAATTAGCTCGTCAATTGATGACGAGGAAGTCCGTAGTATGACGCGACAGCGTAGTCGTGAGGATATAGACTTGTACGGAGAGTAGCTAGATGGTAAGGTCAAAGAAAAGGCAAATCCAGCTCAACGATGAGCAGATGCTTTTGATGGCGAGTAATGTTGCGGATATTTACCATCAGTTGTCTCTTGATTTGTTTGATAATGTGGTCGAACGGTTGAGGGAGCGTGGTTCTGTTTATTTAGAAAAGCAGCCGTATCTTTGGCAATTGGATAAGATGAATCAGATGGGCGCGCTTAATGATGAGAATGTCCGTTTGATAGCGGAGAGGTCTGGGATTGCCGAGGAGCAACTCCGTTATATCATTCAGAACGAAGGGTATAAGGTTTATACAACGACAGCAGAGCAATTGGCGGAAGCTATGGGGAATCCAGCGGATTTTGACCCTAAGGTGATGGAGGACTTAATCAGTTATTCCAACCAAGTGATGTTTGATGTGGATAATCTTATCAATACGACATTACCTAAAAGCGTGCAGGCTGTGTATAAGTCTATTGTGGAAGAGACTGTCGCAAAGGTGGTGACGGGTCTTTCAACGTCAGATATGGCTTTGAATGAGACGATTATGAAGTGGCATCAAAAGGGTTTTTATGGTTTTACGGATAAGAGCGGTAAAAACTGGCGAGCAGATAATTATGCTCGTACGATTATCAAGTCAACGGTCATGCGTGTTCGAAATGAGATGCGGACACGGCCTGCAAAGGAACTGGGGATTGATACTTTTTACTATTCGGTTAAGTCGTCTGCTCGTGAGTTGTGCGCTCCTTTACAGCATCAGATTGTGACAACTGGGCTGGCTCGTGTGGAAGCTGGTGAGAAGATTTTGGCTTTGTCTGATTATGGGTATGGGAGTCCGGGTGGTTGTCTTGGAATCAATTGTGGTCATATTCTAACGCCATTTATCCCTGGGGCGAATTATAAGCCTGAATTGGGGGAGGATGTCAGGGGTATCGCTCCTGAGCAGGCCATCGAGAATGCGACGATTGAAGCAAAGCAACGAGCGATGGAGCGGTCTA
Source organism: Streptococcus marmotae (assembly GCF_001623565.1). NCBI lineage: Bacteria > Bacillati > Bacillota > Bacilli > Lactobacillales > Streptococcaceae > Streptococcus > Streptococcus marmotae. Next base: position 927,280 of record NZ_CP015196.1, read on the forward strand.
TTCGCTTTAGCAAGGAGCAGTTACATGTGGCTGAAAAGCTCGGCGATGCGGAGCTGATTGATAAGTATAGACTCAAGTTAAGGAAACAGAAACATGCCTTGAAATCTTATCTGAATGAACATAGCTTTTTACGTCGTGATGAGGGACGGGAGAAGTATTATTACAATCCTGATAGCTATGCGAAGCAGGAGGCGAGGTTGAATAAAGAGTTCGAAGAGAAGAAAAGATATCATTTAGAACAGAAAGAAATGAGAGAAAAGTTTGAATCCGCTCTCAAAAATGGTATAATTAAAACAGAACTCAATAACGAAAATTTTGAAAATCATGTTAGAGGGACTAGAGGTTATGAAAACTACCTCAAGAAAAACCTAGCCAAGGGAGCTCCTCCACCAAGTTATCTAACAATTACCAAAGAAGAGTGTCAGGCGCTTATTGATAGGTATGCTGGGACGGGACAATTTAGATACAATCCAAAATCTAACAAAATGCAAGAAATAATCTCGCATGATGGACCTATTGGGACATATATAGACCAGAGGACAGGAGAAATCATCGAGAATGATAAAGATTTTCGTATTCACTATAGTAAAACAGGGGCACATATTGTGCCGACTATACGAGGGAAAAGGAGAAGAAAATGAGCAAGCGGCTTTGGAATTATCTGCGTTCAAGAGTTCGAGTTGTTAACAGCAACGGCGAGATTGTCAATGGTCTTGTTATTGATTTTGTTGATGAAATGGATAATGGCGAACAAGATGAAATTGTTATCCGTGTTGATAGGAAAAATCTTGACGATCCGACAGAAGTCTCTTTGCTTGAGAGCGAGATTGTTTCAATCAATGAATTAAACTAGCGCTTAGTTATCTAGGTGCTTTTCTTGTACTCAAAAGGAGGAATATATGGCTATTAAAGTAAATGTGAGTAGTATAAATTATGGAGATGAAGGTGCAAACCAGTCTTGTTTTGTAGATGTAAGGTTGCGTCTTGAAGGCGGAAAACCCACTGACCGAATGGACAAGTTGTCCACGCTAGTTGCTAAAATAAGCGAAATTGAACTTTAAAACAGTAAGAGCTGTCTTTGAGGCAACGAAAGGAGAAAGGAGAAAAACATGGAACAAGAGCAATATGGAATAACGCTGTTTTTATCAGATGGCAAAACGCTCCACTTTGAGCAGGTGGAGGACTTGGTGTTTTACACTGATTTAGAAACAATGAGTTTTACCTACTTCGGCAAGTCATTCGGAAAACGTCGCAAAGCACAATTTAACTACGCTGAATTGCTTGGTTTTAGCATGGATGAAGGATTGGATTGTGTAAAAAGTTATTCTGAAATAACATTAAAAAGAGAAGAGTTAGGTTATGAATAAACGTATGAAAAAGAAGTATTTGTTGTCATTTCTTGAAAAGAGGGTGGCAGACCTTGAACGCAAGAATGCAGGATTGCTTGCTCAAGTAATCTTGCTTGAAGAAGTGCAAAAGCAAATGGTTAGTCGTGTCGAACAGCTGGAGGAGCGGGTTTCTAAAAACGCTGAGGGAACGAATAAGGAGTTAGACCATTTTCGTGAGGTGACGAAAATGCTTTCGGATAATCAGGATTTTCTTCAAAATGAGATGAAGCGCATGAAAAAACCGTGGTTTAAACGGAAATAATCTAACCGTGTGGATTCCATGCGGTTTTCTTTTGCCCTGGATATGGCGTAAAAGTGTCTGTATTTCAGTCCCTCGTGACGTAAAACAAAGGGGTTAAGACATGGGTCTTAAACGGGAGATGTTGGTGGATGCAGGTATCACAGATAATGCTGTGCTTGACAATATCATGCAAGCGTACGGTGCAGGTATTGAAAACGCAAAAGCGCAGGCTAAGTCTGAGGTGCAGGCAGAAAACGACAGCTTAAAGCAACAACTTGAGCAACAAACCCAAGCTATCAAGGATTTGCAGGAAAAAGAGGGAGCTAGTGAGGAAAGCAAGCAACAGTTGGCGGACTTGCAGGCTCAATTTGACCAGTACAAGATGGATAGTGAGGCGAAACTTGCTCAGGTTCAGAAAACAAATGCTGTGGCTCTTGCTTTGAAAGATGTTGGGGCGTATAATTCGGATGATTTAATGAAATTCATTGACCTAGACAAGATTGAGCTGGGAGAGGATGGGAAGCCTGTTCTTGATGAAACCATTAAAAGTCTGAAAGAAGCTAGTCCGTATCTTTTCCAGAAAGAGACAGAGGCAGCACAACCGCAAATTACAGTTTCAGGGAATCCTTCAGCGGGTACTGACGGAGGGAAAGACCCGTTCCAAACTGTAATCGATAGTTATAAATAAGAAAGGACAAACATATGTCAGGAACACAAAATCAAAATTTACCAGTGCGTCAATACGCACCACAATACAGACAAATTCTATCTACTGTCTTTGATGCAAAGAAGGCTTTTGAAGGTGTGCTTGCGCCTATTCAGGCTTTGGATGGTGTGCAGTTTAATGCCAAGGCTTTTTCTGTTAAGACGAATGTAACACCAGTCGTTGTCGGGACTTACAGCACGGATGCCAATACGGCTTTTGGGACTGGCACAGGTAATTCTACTCGTTTTGGTCAGATGACGGAAGTTATCTATGCAGATACGGATGTTGAGTATAGCTATACTTTATCTATCCACGAAGGGATTGACCGCTATACTGTGAACAATGATTTGAATGCGGCGATTGCGGATCGTTTGAAATTGCAGTCAGAGGCGCAGACTCGCCAAATGAACAAGCGTATCGGTAAATTCTTATCAGATAATGCTGGGGAAACGAAAGCTTTGGCTGATTTCTCAGAAGATAAAATCAAGAAGTTGTTTAATGATATCAATGCTTATGTTATCAATACTGAAATTACAGCACCTATCAAGGCGTATGTTCGTGCGGAGTTATACAATGCCATCGTGGATATGGCGAGCGTGACGACTGCTAAGGGCGCTTCGGTGTCGATTGATACTAATGGTTTGGTGAAGTATAAGAATGTGACTTTGATTGAAACGCCTGCTCAGTATTTTGCTGAAGGGGTACTTGCTATCTTTGCACCAGATGGGATTGTGATTCCGTTTGTTGGGATTCAAACGGCTCGTACGATCGAAGCACAAGAATTTGATGGGGTGAAATTCCAAGCGGCGGCTAAAGGTGGAACTTTTATCCTTGATGATAACAAGAAGGCTCTTATTAAAGTAACTGGTACGATTGTGTAAGGAGGGGTAAATGGCTCTATATGAATCAAAGTGTAATTTGACTTTATTGGCTGAAGGAGAGAGCTTGTTGGTTGGAGATAAGATTGAACTAAGTCAGGCTCGGGCCGATGAAATCAATCAGGTGGTGAGAGGGATTTTTCAAGATATTCCTCAAGCGCTTGTTGCTGTTGAGGTAGAGAATGCTTCGGCGGAGAAACCAAAGCGGAGTCGTAAGAAAGTTGTGGAAGATACTGAGGCGGAATCTTAATCCGCCTTTTTGATTGGAGGTGAGGGATATGGCTTATTTGACAGAAAGAGAGTTTGAAGGATTCGGATTTGAGGAAGTAGAGGATTTTGAACTGCTCGCGAAGCGGGCTGAGGTAGCTATTGACCTCTATACTGGCAATTTTTATTCGGCGGTTGATTTTGAGTCAGACTTTGAACCAAGGAAGAAGGCAGTCAAGCAGGCTATGGCCTTTCAGATTGCTTATCTGGACAGTTCAGGTATTTTGACGGCAGAAGACAAGCAGGCTATGGCTGGTGTGACGCTTGGTCGGACTTCTATCAATTATTCTGGAGGCCGTCAGACGGCTTCTCAGACGCGTTCGTTGGCTGAGCGGTATAATTTATCTTTGGACGCTGAAAGTCTTCTGAGAGGGGCTGGTTTTGGCTATGCGGGGGTGAATTATGATCGCTATTGATAAACGGTTATTGGTTGACTCTGTCATCGTAAAAATCATCCAAAAGAAGGATGACTGGGGGAAAGAGACGTATCAAAAAGTCTCTCTTTCTCCTGTTCGTTTTGACCGTAAGTCTGCTACTGTTGGGACGGCGAATCAGCGGAGTTGGTCTAAGTCTTCTACAATCTTTGTGTATACTCGGTATTGTTCTATGACTATTGACGACAGTTGGTTGAACGCTATTGTCGATGATGGGGATAGGGAGTATAAAATTACGTCGATTACGCCTGTTTATTATCCGCATAACCGCAAGATTTTTTCGTATGAAATCGAGGTGGTGTGATGGTAGATGTCAAGGTTCATGTTGATGTAAAAGGGATTGAGCAGAAAGTTAGCTCGGAAGCACTAGCCAAGGGAAAGCTGGCTATCGCAAATCAGATGTTACTCGATATGGAACGCTTTGTTCCTAAACGAAGGGGAGATTTGAGGACGAGTGGACACGTCAGAAAAGATAGTGTGGTCTATAATGTCCCCTATGCTCGTATTATCTACTATGGTCGTAAGCGTAAGGGGTTCTTTTCTGAAAAGCAACGCCGTTTCTTTTTCGCGAATAAGGATAAGTTGCTGAATCAGCCTAAGACCCCTGGAACGGGTCCACGGTGGGATAAGAAAGCTATTCCGCTTTATTCTGAGAAGTGGGCTGAGGTTGGTTTGAGAGCGATGGGAGTATCGAAATGAATAACAATGATTTTGCGCAGGTCTTGTTAGATTTTATCAATAGCTTAGGTTTGCCTATTAGAGGTGGGCATGATTATCTAAGCGAGACGGAAGGGCTTGTGATTTACCCCTTGCCGGGTGGACAGGTTGATTCAGAGGATATGGCCGGAAATCGAGAGATTAGTTTGCCGTTTGAGATTGCCATGAAATCGCAAGACCAAGAGGTGGTGAATGCGACTTTATGGCAGATTAACACTGCTTTATCGAATTTTGAGTTAGACCTACCTAGTCAAAATGGGTCTTATGTGTTTCAAAAACTGGATGTCAATCAGCCGTTTTTAAACGACTTGAATGAAGATGGTTTTTATATTTATATGCTTGATGTGACTGCACATCTAGAAATTGAGAGGAAAGAAAATGCCTAAAAATAAAAATGCGTTACGAAAACACTATGTTGCTCCTTGGGATTCGGCTAATCCTGATAAGATGCCGACTGATTGGCTGTGGTTGGCGGCTGGAATCAAGAGTGCGGAGCCGGATAATGATGAGAATACGGAAGATGAGGCTTTTTATGATGGTGATGGTACGGAGGAGACAACCATCGTCAGCGTGAAGCGTGGGTATAAGTTTGAGGGGTATTATATCCCTGAGGATAAGGCGCAGGCGCATATTGCGGGTCTTGATTTGAAAGATGGTGATGAGCGTCGTGTGTGGTTTAAGGTGGTTTCGGCCGATAAGAAGAAGCAGCGTGTCGGTGTTGCTACGGTGAAGGACATTGAGATCACGGGTGGCGAAGCTCAGGAGTATGAAAAGTTCGCTTGTTCGATTGGTTGGAATACGAAGCCTGTGGAGTCGGCAGTTGTTGAATAATGGTTAGAGGAGCGTCTTGCTCCTCTTTTTGATATGTAGAAAGGAAGTATAGCTATGGTTGTTATTCAGAAAAAAAGTAATGTGATTCCGATTGATTTTGGGGAATTTGTCTTGGAATATAAAGCGAATGATGCGGGGATTAAGTATCTGGAAGGGTACGGAAAAAATCTGATGGCCAAGTCAAAAGAATTGGCGGAACTGTCTGATGAAGAAGCCCAAGAAGCTGGTTTTGAGTTTGTGAAGGGGTCTTGGAGTGATTTGTTTGACGAGGCTACTTTTAACAAGGTTTATGCTTTTGCGGAAGAGGATAGCGTGATTGCTCTACATTATTTGATTCAAGCGACACAGGGAATCATTTCAGAGTACAAAGAGCGTAATTCACAAGATGTTTTTAAGAAATACTTGAGTGACTAGTATGCTTGATTTATCTAAAAAGTTGAAAGATGAGTTGGTGATAGAGGATAGGGTCTATGCTCTTGATTTGTCTTTTAATAAAATCTTGCTTCTTTTTGAGATGTTGCAGGATGAGGATATTCCGGATTTTGTAAAGCCGCACTTTGCTTTGAGAATGCTGACGGGCGTTAAGTTTGATGAGTTATCTGTCGAAGAAGCTGTCCTTGTTTTTCAGGCGGTGTTTGAGGAACATATTCAGGTTCGGGATAGCAGGCGACAGGCTGAGATGTACGACTTGGCTGGGAATGTCTTGCCTAGTCAGTTGATTGAAGAGGAGGAAAAGCCTCTTTTTAATATCAAGCAGGATACTGATTATATTTATGCTTCTTTTTTACAGGCCTATGGCATTGATCTAATCGATGTTCAGGGCAAACTCCACTGGAAGAAGTTTAATGCGCTTCTTTCGGGGTTGCCGAAGGATACGAAGTTTGCGGAAGTGATGAAGATTCGCTCGTGGAGACCTCAAGAGGGTGAGAGTAAGGAGTATCAGTCACGGATGCGAGCGTTACAGGAGGAATATGCATTGAAAGAATCTGAATAGAAAGGAGGGGTCTATATGGCAGATGGGAAGGTTGTTATTCAGGTTGATTTGAATGGTGATAAGGCTCAGTCGGGTGTTTCTAAGTTGAAGGCTTTGCTAGGCGGGCTTGGCGAAACAGGGGCTAAAGTGGGGTCTGTGTTTAAGTCTGTTTTAGGGGCTAATTTGGTGAGTTCGGCTATTACAAGTTCTATTAGTAGTATTACTAATGGGGTGAAAGGCCTTGTGGGAGAATTGAATAGTTCTTCTAAAACGTGGCAGACGTTTGAGGGGAATATGAAAGCTTTTGGAAAGAGCGCTGATGAAATTGCTCATGTCAAGGGAGAATTGCAGAGTTTTGCGAAGGCTACGATTTATTCTGCCTCGGATATGGCTTCTACTTATAGCCAGTTAGCGGCGGTTGGAACCAAAAATACGACTGAACTTGTAAAAGGTTTTGGATATTTGGCCTCTGCTGCAGAAAATCCTCAACAAGCAATGAAGACTTTATCTACTCAGGCAACGCAAATGGCAGCTAAACCCAAAGTAGCTTGGCAGGATTTTAAATTGATGCTGGAACAAACTCCCGCAGGGATTTCAAAAGTCGCTGAGGCTATGGGTATGACCACGGAGCAATTGATTTCTGCTGTGCAGGATGGGAAGATTGAAACTCAGGCTTTCTTTGATGCCATTATCGAAGGTGGTAAGAGTTTCAAATCTATGGCGGAAGATTTTAAAACTGTTGACCAAGCGATTGATGGTCTCTCTGAGGGGTTAACCAATTCTTTACAGCCTGCTTTTGAAAAGGTGAATCAGTTTGGATTAAGAGCTTTGAAATCGATTGCTGAGAGGATGGATAATCTTGATTTTTCTGGATTTGCGGATAAGTTGGGAAAAGCGTTAGACAGTATCGACATTGAGGGGATTATAAGGAGTATTAGTTCGGGGATTTCTTCTTTGGTGTCGAGAGTTCAGACTTTTTGGCAGGCGTTTTCAAATACGGGGGCGGTTTCTGCTTTTGGGGAAGCAATCAAGAGTATTGCTAGCGCCCTGGGTCGTGTTTGGGATAGTTTAACTGCGTCAAGTGTGTTAACTACCTTAGCTAGTGTTCTTGGGAATGTGATTAAATGGCTTTCACAGGCTGCAACCGTAGCGGCTAATTTTGTCAATTCGCTACCTGCTGGAGCTATTCAGGCGATAGTTGGCGCCTTGGTTGGTTTAGTTGCGGGTTTTAAAGCTTTTAACTTCTTGAAATCCTTTAACCCTTTTAGTCTTTTTAAGCAAAATGCGTCAAGTGGAGTCAACGGTGCTACATCGGTTGTTCGGTCAGCGAGCACAGGCATCAGCTCTATTATCCGCAGTCTTGGTCGAAGTGTCGCTACGGCTGCTAAAGGAATTGGGACAGGGATTTCTACGGCTTTTAAGGGTTTGGGTCAGGCTCTTCAAATGGTGAGTCCTGTTCAAATTCTAGCAGTTTCGGTTGCAATAGTGGCGATTGGTGCTGCGATTGCTTTAGTGGCTACGCAAGGTGAGGGCGTTAAGTCAATTCTTGAAGGGGTTGGCTCTGTCATTGAAAGTTTTGGAACGGCGATTGGGACGGTTGCGTCTATGATAATTGGCGCTTTGGCAGAGGCTTTTGTGACAGTTGCGCCAGTCATTAGTGCCTTTGCGCCTGTTATTGAGGCGGTAGGCGTTGCTATTGCAAATGTAATTACGGCAATTGGTGGTGTCGCTCCTCAGCTAGCGGTATTGGTGAGCGCTTTAGGGAGTGCGATTAGTCAAGTTATTAGTACCTTGACGCCGTTTGTGGAGCAGTTAGGGAATTCGATTAGTCAGATTGTGACGTCGATTGGTTCGGCGATATCGGAGATTGTGACGGCTCTTACTCCAATCGTGGAGATTCTTGCTACGACATTTACGACGGTTGTTCAGATAATAGCAGATGCGGTTGTGCGAATTGTAGAGGCTCTTGCTCCGTTTATGCCTGAGGTGGCTCGGGTTGCTGAGGCAGTATCTAGGGCGGTGGAGTCGATTGCGAATGCTTTTACGGCGTTAGTGAGTCAGATTGCGCCGATTATTGATAGTATTGCAGGTTTGGTTCGTAGTTTTGGGGAGACCATTAAGACTATTCTTGAGGGTGTTGGCGATGCTGCTAAGGCATTTGGTGAAGCTTTTAAGACTGGTTGTGAGGGTGTTTCTGGGATTATCGAGTCTATCGGAAAGGCGATTCATGAAGCTTTAGATGGTGTTGCAGATATTATTCATGCAGTTGGTGATGCTGCTAAAGATGTGGCTTCGGCTTTTACTGAATTTAGTAAGGCTTTGAAGCCTATTGCAGACCATGGTGTGTCGGCAGCGGCTGGCATTGCGGCGGTTGCTGGGGCTGTAACTGGTTTAGGAACGGCTTCTTACGCTGGTAATTTGGTCGGATTTACAAAAGATTTGGATAAATTGGACACTGTTTTCTATAATTTGTCTAATAGAGCTTCTAGCTCTGCTTCTGCATTTTCGATGATTGGGTCGGCTTTGTCGGTGATGGGAATAGCCTTTCAGCAGTTGTCTGGTGTGATGCCTACGATTGATACAGGTTTTCAGAGTTTGAGTGTGGCAGTAGGGGCAATGGCTCCTCAGTTATCTCCGTTGACGAGTGCTTTTGGTTTGTTGGCTCCTGCTATGACGATGGTCGGCAGTTCTATTTCGATTGTTGTAACTGGTTTTACGGCTTTGGGAGGTGTTCTTCCGCTTGTTAGTGTGAATATGGCAAGTCTGGGCGTTAGTTTGCAGGCAGTGCAGGCTAGTATGCTTGCGTTAGGTTCATCTGTTACTCAAGTTTCGGCTGGAATTCAGGGGGCGATGGCTGCTATTGGCTCTACGGTTCAGTCAGGTATGGCACAGATGTCGGCTACTATTTCTTCTGCGATGAGTCAGACGGTATCGAGGGTTCAAAGCTCTATGAATCAGATGGTGAGTGTAGTAAGAACGGCTGGGAGTTCGATGGCGAGCGCTGGGCAACAGGCTGGTACAAAGACAGGTCAAAATATTGTAAACGGCATTAGAAGTGCTATGGGTGCTTTGCGAGCTGTGATGAATCAAGCGGTGAATATTGTTCGTTCGAGTGCGGGTGCTGGTCGAGCTGCGGGGCATTATGTTGGTTCGATGATTGGGCAAGGTGTAGCTGATGGAATGTGGTCTGCGGTCGGGTCTATCGAAGCGGCAGCGGCTCGAATTATTGATGCGGCGAATCGTGCGGCTCAAGCTAAAGCGCAAATCCATTCTCCATCTCGTTTGTTTAGAGATAAGGTCGGTAAGTATATCTCGCAAGGGATTGCGGTTGGGATTGATGAGAACGGCTATGCGGTAGAAGATAGTTTGAACTATATCAATGATCAAGTGAACGGCTTTAAGTTTGGTGCTGAAAGTGTGCTTGGATTTTCTAGCGGTCTTGCTTTTGCGGGAGCTGGTGCTCTGTCTAGCTCTAGTACGGTCACAAATAAGACGAATAACTATGAGTCGTTGCTCAAAATTGAGCGTTTTGAAAATCATTCGAATCAGGATGTTAGAAGTTTATTTGAACAGCTTAAATTTTTGGCAAGGGAGGAGAAGGATAGATTATGATTACGAAATTTATCACGTATAGGGGGATAACGAGTAAGTCGCTTGGTTTGCGAATCATCGATGATGTGTCTTTTGAATCTCCTGAGCGTGATGTGGAGTTGATTGAGATTGCGGGGAGCGACGGGGCTAAAATCCATGATAATAAGAGGCTGAGGATGGCGAATTACTCTTTGCCTTTTTCTTTGTATGCGACGCAAAAAAGCGTTGATGAGGTCATGGAGCAGTTGAACGGTTGGCTTTTGTCAGGTCGTGCGGAATGGTCTGATTTTGAAAAGAGTTGGGACTCTGATTATTTGTATAAAGCGACTTTTTACGAGAGTTTTTCTATCGAGGGAAGTTTGCGAGCACGAAAGAAGTGTATCTTGAATTTCAAGTTGCACCCGATTAAGTATCTAAAATCAGGTATGGATAAGATAGTGGTTACGAATGGAATGACTTTGAAAAATCCTCTTGCAAGACCAAGCAAGCCCTTGATTAAGCTGATTGGGACGGGCGATGTGACTTTGACGGTTGGGACGAGTATTCTGCGTTTAAAGGGCGTTTCTGGGCATATTATTATTGATTGTGCTACGGAGTCAGCTTCTTACGAGAATAAAGAACCGCAGTATGACAAGGTGTATTCCTATCCGTTTCCGGTTTTACAGTCGGGGTTGAATGTGATTTCTTGGGATAATCAGGCGTTTCGAGTTGAGATAACGCCTAGATGGGAGGCGGTTGTGACATGAGTTATCCGATTTTGTATGCGGCGAATGAGACGAATTTCAAGCATTTGGGGGTGTCGGTTTTGTCTGATGCGTCTAAGTGTTTGGTGACTCGTGAGCGTAATGGCTTGTATTTTTTGGAGATGGAGTATCCGATTGATGGGAAGGATTTCAAGAAAATCAAGAAGGATATGATTATCCGTGTGGATGCGGGGTATCGGACGAAGAAGCAGCGGTTTGTGGTTTCTAAAATCACGGATAAGATGAATGGCTATGCGGAGATTTATTGTCGTCATATTGCGATTGAGCGGATTTCTAAGAATGCTTTGCGTCCGAATGTGACGGTTGTTGGAACTGGTGCGAGTGCGCTTGAGATGTGGCGACAGAATTTGATTGATTCGTCTGTTGATTTTGCGACGTGGTCGAATGTGACGACTCAGGGGAGCGCTAGCTGGGAGATTGAGAATTACGAGAATGCCTACCAGGTGTTAGGGGGTAAGGCTGGCTCTATTCTGGATGTCTGGGGTGGCGAGTATGAGTTTGATAATCTGACGATTAAGTTGTGGGATAGTCTTGGGCGTAAGACATCGAATATCATTGCTTATGGGCGTAATTTGCTTGATTTGGAGCAGGAAGATGAGATTTTAAGCACGTATACGTCTGTTTATCCGTTTGCGAAGAAGACCGAGGGCGAGACGGAGCAGTTGATTGTCTTGTCGGAAGGGATTGTGGATAGTCCACATGTGGATAAGTATGCCAAGCGTAAGATTTTGAAACTGGATTTGTCGAGTGATGAGAATATCAAGAGCGAGGACCAGTTACGAAAGGCGGCGCAACGCTATATTAAGTCTAATCGTGTCGGGGTGCCTAAGACGAAGTTGACTATCAAGTATCAGGATTTGTCTAAGGTTCATGGAATCTTTGATAATGAGGTTTTGGAAGAGACGGACTTGTGTGACAAGGTCAAGGTTTATTATGAGGATTTGGGTATTGCCAATGACGAGGCCAAGGTTACGAAGGTTGTTTGGAATGTTTTGCTTGATGAGAATGAAGAGATTGAGGTTGGCGATAGTCGGTCGAATTTTTCGGATTCGTTAGGGATTAGCTCTGCTGTTGAAAGTGGTATCAGGCAAGGCACGTCAGGGATGAAGTCGGATTTTGATAGGTTAATCGAGGAGCAGATAGCTGTTTGGAATCGGCGTTTCGAGGAAGAGCGTGAAAAGATTGAAGATAGTGTCAAGGAAGGCATCGAACAGGCCAAAGCGAAAGCTGAACAAACCAAGGCGGAGCTTGCAGAGGAAATCGAAGAAAAGCTGGCTGAACAGGGCGCGGAAGCCAAAAAGTTGCTGGAGACCTTTCAGTCTTCTGACTTGGATAAATTGCGCAAGCAGATTGAGGAGACGTCTGAGACGGCGCGGGTCAATGCGGAGTTGATCGGCGGGGATGGGTCAACCTCTTACAACAAAAACCGCTTGGCAGGTGAGACGGAGCGGACGATTGCACTGGGGACGGACTATGTGACGGTCGGGCATAACGGAAATGGCTTTGAGGTCGGCAAGACCTATGTCATCTCATGGGATGCGGTCTGTACGCCTTATGGGAATCGAAAGCTTTCGGTGGTGCTTGAGGCGAGTCCTTATCTGGGGAGTGGGCATCTTCAGCTCCATCCGACAGATAGTCGTTTTCCAAGTATCGAGCAGGCCTTATCGGAACGAGAGTCGAGCGTGCTCAGTGTCTACTATGGCACCTACAGGGTGCACTATGCCAGTGACTGGTATCAGGATGCGACGGCGCAGTTTACAGTGGCCGATGATAAGAATAAGCTCAGGCTTGCGCTTGCCTTGAAGCAGGCAGCTGATGGCAATCTCGCCAACAAGTATGAAGGGAGCTGGTCAGATAAGCCAGCCCTAATCTTAGATGGAGGAAATGGATGACAACAGAAAAAATCCCACTCAGGGTACAACACAAGCGCATGAGCGCTAGCCAATGGGCGTCTAGTAGCTTGATTCTGCTAGAAGGTGAATTGGGCATTGAGACGGACACCGGTAAGGTGAAAGTTGGGGATGGGCGCAGTCGCTTTTCTGCCTTGCAGTATCTGACGGGGCCAAAGGGTGAGAAGGGAGACAGGGGAGTTCCTGGCGAAACTGGCTCAGCTGTGACCATCACTTCTACGACAAAAAGCAATGGCGTGACGACAGTCCGATTTAGCACTGGCCAATCGATTACGATTAATGACGGAGTGGTTAGCTTCGAAGCTCTGACCCCTGCTCAGAAAGCGAGCTTAAAAGGTGACAAGGGAGAGCGTGGCGAACGTGGCGAAGCGGGTCCGATGCCTACCATCACCATCAATTCGTCTGGTATCTGGGAAATCAATGGCCGAAGCACAGGTGTCTCTGGTCGTGGTCAGGCTGGCGCAACGGGTCAACGTGGCCTAACAGGTCCAGCAGGTCGAAATGGCGAGAAAGGTCAAAAAGGCGATAAGGGAGACAGAGGGGCAGATGGTGCACCTGGTCAAAATATTGTCAACCAACGTACCAATCAAGCCATGAAATACTGGTTTGGCTCAAAGGCAGACTATGACCGCATCTACAACAAAGATACCAATACCATCTATGACGTTTACGAATAGGAGGCGCTATGGCAAGACAGGGAATTTTCGTAGGTGGTAAGGAAGTCACCAAGCGCTATGTTGGGACTCACTTGGTCTGGCAGAAGTCGGGTGCCAGTGGGACGGTCTTGTTGAGCTTGAAGAATGTTAGTTGCTCGGTGTCGTATGATAGTTATCGTCCAGCCATTATCGTCAACACCACTCCAGCGGTTATTGACACACGGAGAATCACGGGTGTGACGATTAACGGTAAACAGATTGGCAAGGTGGCAGTGAGTTATGATCCAGGACGGCATGGCTCAAGTAGTTTCACGCTTTTATTCCCAGACCAGCAGGCGATGGGAAAGGGCTTGGACGCTGTGGGTTGGCAACGCTATAGCGGCTATTATCAGAATGTAGCGATTGATTTTTACGGAGTATAGGACATGGATATTACAATTCAACAGACCCGCTCGAAGGCGCTTGAAAAGGACGGGCGGTATTATAAGGTGTTTACCCCTCGCAGTCCTGATGAGGTGGTGAAATTGCACCATATGGGCTGTGTGGGGGATACAGTTGCGCGCAATATTCAGATTGAAAAGGGGACAAGTCCGTCTAGCTTTGCCTCTCCTGTGACCACAAGTCGTGCGTTGACGGGTTTGTTTAAGGATATGCGGGATATCAATATCGAGTTGACAGACCAAAATAGCCCGCTCTGGGGGAGAATTCGTGCTAATAACAGGGGGATGTTAAGCGAGTTTCTGGATAGGGATGTGAGGAGCGCCCTAGCGCAGACCAGTAGCTCTATTCTCGCTCAAGTCGAGGCAAAAGACCAAGGCAATATCAAGCGTTCGGAGTTGATACTGGATAACAATGGCTTTGTGACGAAGGTCGGTAAAACCATCAACGGGACGACTCTAGCGACCATGATTGCCCAGAATGAGCGAGATGTGTCGATTATTGCGCAGAAGTTCAAGGTGACAGGTGACATGTTGGTCGATGGTGCCATTACGGCAAGAAAGCTTGATACCAATAGCGTCCGAACAGGGATTCTGACGGCGGGGTCGATTACGGCAGATATGATTCAGTCGGGCGCTATCACGGGTGACAAGCTAAAGGTCGATACGGCTTTGATTAATAAACTCGCCACCAACAGTGCCTTGATTGATAACTTGGTCGCAAAGGATGCGTTTATCACTAAGCTTCAGTCGGTGGATTTGGATGCGTCGAGAATCAAGAGTGGGGTGTTGAAATCTAAAAACGGCAGCGTCACTTGGAATTTAGATGCGAATAGGCTTGATTTTTATACTGGAGCTGGTATCGAATTTCATGATTGGGATAATTATATCAAGTTTCATTCTGGTGGTTCAGTTGCTTTTATACAGCCAACGGTTCGTCAAGGAACAAATCGTGCCGCCTTGGCGATAGGAGTTAATGGCAATAACTCAATTGATTCAAACACGGGTGCCTTTGCAGGTATAAAAATCTTCAAGGATAATCTTTGGGATAATGTGTCTATTTACGGAGATACGATCCAGTTAACGAGTGGATTTAATGAAAATCACGCTCTTTTTATTGATGTAGTGAAATTTAATGGAGGCTTCAATTTAGGGGATATACTCCAAACGTTCAATGAAAACTTTAAGAGTTTGAGCAACGGAAAACCAGGTGATGTTTTGACTTGGAATAAAATTTATGGATAAGAGGAGAGAATAGATGCAACTAACAATTACAAATAAAGATTTGGCTACTTTTTATTCAGCGCTACAAAAAATGGAGATACGGCCGATGCGCCCTAATCGAGGGCGCATTAAATTATTAGCTCGTTTGGAAGAAAAGTTTCGTGAGTATGTAAAAGATGAATTTGAACTGATTAAAGATTATGTAGAGTTTGACAAACATGGGCAACCAATCGTAACCGAAGATAATTCGTATACAGTGAAAGATGAGTCACAGACTGAAGAACTCAGCAAATTGTTGGCTGAATTGGCTGATGATGAAGTGATGATTAAAGGTGGTGAATATTCGAAGCGCTACATTGACTTTTTAGAGTATCTATCAGAAGCAGAAGGAGACTTCACTATCGAGGAACTTCGAGTGATTGATGATGTCCTTGAGCAGTATGAAGTGAGCAAAGAACAGAAGGAGGGCTAGGATGGCGTTAAGACTTTATTCATCGGCTTCTTATAATGCGGCGCTAGGCAAGACCTTGGTCGGGATTAAGGAGAGCGATGAGCGGGAAACGGTTTTGTTTAATGCGACCTTAGACGGTGACCATTCGCAGGATTCGGATGCGGACTTGATTAGGCTTGCGCTTGATTGGTTTACGGTGCGCTATGTCAAGAACTTTTCAGACCAGCTCTTGAATGACAAGGTCAATGAGGCGACGAAGGTCATTTCAGAGGTTCAATCGAAATATGCGGAACTGGAAGATCGTTTGACCAAAGCTGAAGAAGAACGTGCTGAGCAGTTTAAACAAGCTGAATCAGAGCGCAATGAGCGGTTTGAAAACTTGGAAAATGCGATGAATCAGGCTGTCGTAGAGTTGACAACCATGTTTGCGGGTCGTCTGGAAGAAGAGGAACAGACAGATGACGAAGCAACTGAAAAAGAAGTCGCTGAAGAAGTGGAAATCGGCGATGAAGAAAAGGAGGCTGTGGATCATGAAGCAATTATTGGTTAGTTTGATGACGGGAGCAGCGTTAGTTAAGAAAGGAAAATTTACGATGAAATTTACGAAAAAATCTATTATTGTTAAGTCTTGGGTGGCGATGGTTGTCGGAGGATTGTATAGCTTTGACGATGTGCCAAAATTGTTCAACTTGCGGACGGTTGTGGGGCAGGTGCTGGCTGAGCAGGAAGTAGAAATGAAAGAGTAGTCTCTTTTTAGATGGGAGGAAGTATGCCAGAAAGTATCAAAGCAGAATTTTTATTGTGGCTTCTTGGGACGGCCATCCCTGTTGTGAGTATGTATGTCACCAACAAGGGGAAGATTAAGGAGACTGAACACCGCATGACCGTGCTTGAGATGAAGGTGGAACAAGCTGAGTCAAAAGCGATTCACAATGCGACACGGCTTGACGGTCATGATGAGCAGTATCGGGCTATGTATGCGATTGTGGAGCAGGTCAAGCATTTGTCGATGACATTAGAAGAAGTGCGCCAAGATGTAAAGTCTTTGGCCAAAAAGGAGTAGTAGGACATGATTAACTGGAAAGTACGTTTTAAAAATAAGGCCTTTTGGCTTGCCTTTATCCCTGCAATTGCGCTGGTGGTGCAAACGGTTGGGAAGTTGTTTGGGATTGAAATTGAGGTGACTCAGACGGTCGAGGGGCTTCTCAATGTCGTCAATGCCCTTTTTGTGGTCTTGGCCATCATCGGGATTGTCAATGATCCGACAACGGCAACCTTGTCTGATAGTGTGCGAGCATTGAGCTATGACACCCCTAAAGAAGATTAGTGTATTTGTGATTGTAGGCATCTGCTTTTGGGTGGATGCCTTTGTTCGTGTGGTTGAAGGGAGGTCAAGATGATGGGTGTTTTAAGTGTCGGTCTGAGGCAAATTGACGGTGGGTCTGTGGTCAAGCAGGGGGACACGTCGAGCTTGTTTACGTTTGAGCTGTTGGACGATGAAGAGCGGGTCATGACGGAGTTGTCTGGCTCGCTAGCGCAGGTGCGAATCGGGAAGTACCACAAGCTCTACTATGAGACGCATGTGACGGTGGTAGATGGGACGGTCACCTTTACCATCAGTAAGCCGATTGAGGCAGGTAAGGGCTATCTTGTCGAGATTGTGGTCAATGGCTATGTCTTTCCGTCTGATAAGTCGGTCAAGCTTCATGTTGTGGAAAACTTACTGGAGTATGAAGAGGCTGGTGAGTTGACAGAGAAGTCGCCTGTGTTGACACGGGAACAGACAGAGGAGTTGGTCAAGGCCTATCTGGAGCATCAGGCGGTCTTTACATTTTCTGAGGTCAGCGATGTCTGGACGATTGAGCATCGTCTGAATCGGTATCCGGCCGTTGTGGTGTCTGATAGTGCAGGTACGCAGGTCTTTGGCGATGTGCGCTATCTCTCAACCAATAAGCTTGAGATTCATTTTGCGGTACCCTTTAGTGGGACGGCGGTTTTAGTATAAGGAGGAACTATGCACGTTTTAACTAATTTAGATTTAAGGAAAAATCAGCTTTTAAATGCCATTGTCCAAAATTTGGGGACGGCACCTGGTGACCCGAAGGCGGGTCAGTTGTATTTTGATACGACAGAGAAGAAATTGAAGATTTACACTGGCGATAGCTGGGTGGGTCTAGATAGCAATGAAAACAGTCTTGACACAGACCAAATTTCCACGATTGCGGGAAACAAGGCGACTGATGCGCTGAATACGGCCAAGCAATATGTCAATGATGAGATTGCGAAAGTGGTCGGCGGTGCGGATGGTGAGTACGATACCTTGAAGGAAATCGAGGCGTTTATCAAAACGCATGCCGAGCAGTTGACGTCATTTGCCTCTGCCCCGCATAAATTTGTGACGGAGATTGGCGACGGTGTGGCGGTGGAGCACACGGTAACACACTCACTCAATACGCAGGATGTGCTGGTAGAGGTCTATGAAGCCAATGCGCCGAACGAGAAGGTGCTTGTGGATATCGAGCATACAGATGCCAACACTATCAAAATCACAACGGCTAGAGCCATTCCAGAAAATGCCAAGTTGAAAGTGGTGGTGATTGGATGAAGAATTATAGTCGAACAGGTCGTAGTGAGGATATGGTGACCCGTGAAGTGGCGCAGGAGCGAGCAGTTGAGTATGTAACGTTCTCAAACGGGGTGAGTCCGGGGGATCCAAGTTCGATCAATAGTCGGAAGGTTTTACAGGTTCATGAATTGACAGGGATTGGCTTTTTGCATTTGGATTTTAAGGTGACAGATAGCGCTCGAAAAGGTTTGTACAATCGTTATGAGATTGGGCGCTTTGACAAATGGTATCCCGCTAATACGCTTGAAGTGATGTTGTTTGACGGCTCAACCATTTGGACTGAAGATCAGAATATCTACGCTCGGTGCGAGGCTAATAAGCGTTATATCGTGGATTTGAATGGTTTTTATAGAAAGTAGAGGTAGGATATGGCAAGAGTAGAAGAAGTTGTACAGTATGCGATTGATTTAGCGAACTCTGGGATGGGTGTGGATAAGGACGGGATGTGGGGCACGCAGTGCGCTGATTTGCCGTGCTTTATCGTGAAGAATTGGTTTGGGATTGACTTGTGGGGCAATGCGATTGACCTACTAGATAGTGCGGCGCAAAATGGCTTGTCGGTCATCTATGATGCACCTGGTGTCAATCCGCAGGCTGGTGATTTGTTTGTGATGGCTGTGTCTGGTCATCCGTATGGTCATACAGGTATCGTTATCGAGGATAGTGATGGTGTGACGATGAAGACGGTTGAGCAGAACATTGATGGGAATTGGGATGCTCTCACGGTTGGGGGTCCCGCTCGGTTTAATGAACGTGGATTTGATGGGGTGATTGGCTGGATTCGTCCGCCGTACACGGATACGGAGATGGCTAGTCCAGTTGATACATCAGCTGGAACTAGCGAGGAGATTGACTTGATTCCAGAAGAGGGGACGTTTACCCTTGTGGATACAGCAATCAATGTCCGTCGTGCGCCAAATCTAACTGGTGAGATTGTCCATGTCTATCAGCCTGGGGAGTCTGTCCACTATGACAGCAAGGGCTCGGCCAATGGCTACCGCTGGATTTCTTATATCGGTCAGTCAGGTAAGCGCAACTATATGGCCATCGGTCAGACCGATGAAAACGGCAAACGTATCTCGCTCTGGGGTACTCTGTCCTAACACTAACCCCGCTCAGGAAACTGGGCGGGGGTTTTTGTTGTGTAAAATAAAAAGTTGTAAAATCTATTGACAAATGGCTTGTATTGGAATATAATAAAATATTCCACAGGTTTCAAACGGTTAACTAAATAACTTAGTGAAGAATGTTTGACAACATGCTAAGATGATATGCGTGATTCTCGTTACACTAGCGATGGGATACTGTCGCTAGATAAGTAATCAATCTGTTAGTGATAATAGATTGTTGCGAAGTGAAAGAATAGCAAGAGTGCGTATGATGTGGATAGAATGCGTAGTTAGACCAAGACTAGACGGTGGTAGCGATAATAGACGCCCCGGGGGGGAATAAGCCATCAAATCCAAGTTTGGCGACTTGCGATGCGGTGGTAATGCCAAAATAAGCTATTGTGCACATTGACGCTTGAAAAGAGCGTTGCTTACACTAAAAGTCTGTATGAGTAGCCCAAAGGTGCATGGAAAGAATACTGATAATTACTATAGGTAAAATTAAAATTCTGAATGTCGGGTGAAAGTTGGAGGTAACCAGTCCTGCCTAGCCACTGAAACGCCAAGGAAGTTATGGGGTAGCTCCCTATAGCTCAGACCTTGGTCGGCTATCGGTTAACAAGTTGCGTATTTTTGAAGCAGAGCGAAGGCTCATTTAGTTGATCGTTTGAAGTCTATGGAATGTACCAGCCTTGCGCTGGTGTTTTTTTGTAAAAGAAAAGACCTGTTTCAGAACAGGTAAAAAGCATTTCCCAGCGTTGAATTTTACTACGTATTTCACTACGTTTATTTTAAAATGATGGCGACTGACTGAATAGTGTAAAGTTCAAAAACCTTGTTTTATTAATTGTTTTGGCATTGATGGTGATTGAGTTTGCGATAAAGAAGTTTCATACCACAAAAGAGGGCTTTGGTAAAAGGAATTGGTAGGAAAATGAAAAAATCGCTTGTCTTTCAAGTGGTTTTCACAGGTCACCATTCTCAAGGATTGAAAAAAAGGGCGAGATAGCTTACAATAGAGAAGGATAGAATCATGAAAAGAGAGTAAAAAGATGAAAATATTGGCACTTGATACGTCTAACCAAACGTTGGCCGTAGCCTTAGTGGAAAATGGGCGTTTACAGACAGAGATGACACTTGCGATTAAGAAAAATCATAGTATTAGCCTCATGCCAACGATTGATTTCTTAATGCAGTCTGTTGGGTGGAAACCGGCTGATTTGGATAGAATTGTGGTAGCACAGGGTCCGGGATCTTATACAGGTTTGCGGATTGGGGTTGCAACTGCAAAGACCTTGGCCTATACTCTGGGGATTGATTTGGTAGGGATTTCGAGCTTACAAGCTCTACTACCAGCAGACAGTAAGGGCTTAGTAGTGCCACTGATTGATGCGAGACGAAATCATGGCTATGCCGGATTCTACGAACAAGGGCAAGCAGTCAAGGCAGATACCTACCTTTCTTTTGAAGCCTTATTAGAAGAAGTGAAAAACTATGAGCAGGTCACCTTTGTAGGAGAAGTTGCAGCTTTTACGGAGCAGATTGAGGCGGCTTTACCCAAAGCTCAGTATCAGGCGACCTTGCCGTCTGCTTATCAGCTTGCCTTGGATGGAGAGCATACGCCTGTGAGTGAGGTAATGTCCTTTGAACCTCGTTATCTCAAGCGGGTTGAAGCAGAAGAAAATTGGCTCAAGAATCATGAGGAAAGAGATAGAGAAAGTTACATTCAGCGAGTATGATAGAAATTGAAGAATACAAGGGGCAAGAAGAACTTGCACGAGATCTCTTTACCATTTTGTGCGATGTGTATGATCAGGCACCATGGACGGTAGAGCAGATTGAATCAGATCTACGCCAACCAGAAACGGTTTACTATCTGGCAAAAGAGGGGCGGGAACTTCTTGGCTTTCTAGCTGTCCAAGAGATTGTAGATGAATTGGAAATTTTGCAGCTTGCAGTGCGTAAAGATGTTCAAGGTCAGGGGATAGCAGGAAGGCTACTCCATTGTATTCAGGATTTTGCAGGTTCGGTATTTTTAGAAGTGCGGGCTTCCAATCAGCGTGCGAAAGGCTTATATGAGCGCTATGGATTTGAAGAAATTGGCAGGCGTAAGGGCTATTACCATGGTCCGATAGAAGATGCCATTGTGATGAAAAGAGAGACAGATGAAAGATAGATATATTCTTGCCATTGAGACATCATGCGATGAGACCTCGGTTGCAGTATTAAAAAATGATGCGGACTTGTTGTCCAATGTGATTGCGAGTCAAATTGAAAGCCATAAGCGGTTTGGCGGCGTTGTTCCTGAAGTAGCAAGTCGTCATCATGTAGAAGTAATAACGGTTTGTATTGAAGAAGCTTTGCAAGAGGCAGGGCTTGAAGCGCGTGACCTGACAGCGGTTGCGGTGACTTATGGACCGGGCTTAGTCGGAGCGCTCCTAGTGGGCTTATCAGCCGCAAAAGCCTTTGCTTGGGCAAATGGTTTGCCCCTGATTCCAGTCAATCACATGGCAGGACACCTGATGGCAGCACGTAGCGTGAAGGAGTTGGAGTATCCCTTGCTTGCCTTATTGGTCTCGGGTGGGCACACGGAGCTGGTCTATGTATCAGGAGAAGGTGAGTATAGCATTGTCGGAGAAACGCGAGATGATGCGGTAGGAGAGGCTTATGATAAGGTTGGACGTGTCATGGGGCTTCCCTATCCAGCTGGTCGTGTTATTGATGAATTGGCACATCAGGGACAGGATATTTATAACTTTCCACGTGCCATGGTCAAAGAAGATAATCTAGAGTTCTCATTTTCAGGCCTTAAGTCAGCTTTTATCAACCTTTGTCATAATGCCGAACAAAAAGGAGAAACACTTGTCAACGAAGATTTAGCAGCTTCTTTTCAGGCTTGTGTTTTAGATATTTTGCTGGCAAAGACGAAAAAAGCCCTCGAAAAATATCCTGTCAAGACCTTGGTGGTTGCAGGGGGAGTAGCTGCTAATCAGGGCTTGCGCGAGCGTTTAAATCAGGAAATAACCGATGTTGAGGTCATTATCCCACCCTTGCGCCTCTGCGGTGATAATGCAGGCATGATTGCCTTAGCTGCGGTCAGCGAATGGAACAAGAACAACCTAGCGTCTCTGGATTTGAATGCCAAGCCGAGTCTAGCTTTTGATTCCTTGTAGGATTGCTTATAGTAACTGGAGAGCCGAGAGGCTCTTTTTTCGGCTCTTTGTCAACTGTAGTGGGTAGATGAAAAGCTAACACCTAGAGAGGACCAAATTGGTCTTCTCTTTTTTGATGTTGATGGCAATCAAAATCCGCTTTTTGAAGTTTTCAAAGCTCCTGAAACCAAAGGCATTACGCTTGATGACTTTGATGATGTTATTGGTAGATTCCAATTTAGCGTTGGAATAAGGCAATTCCAAAGCGTTTAAAATCTTGTCCTTATCCTTTAGAAACGCCTTAAATACCGTCTGGAAAATAGGGTTAACAGTGGCTATTTCTTGCTCAATTAGGTCAAAGAAATGATCTGAGTTTTTCTCTTGGAAATGGAATAAAAGAAGTTGATAGAGTTCATAATGTTGTCGTAACTCATCTGAGTAGGATAGGAGCTTGTCTAAGATTTCCTTATTGGTCAAATGCATGCGAAAAGTAGGGCGATAAAACCGCTTGTCACTGAGTTTACGGCTATCTTGTTGTACCAGTTTCCAGTAGCGTTTGAGCGTCTTGTATTCATGCGATTTGCGGTCAAAAGCATTCATGATTTGGGTACGGACACGGTTCATAGCACGGCTGAGATGTTGCACAACGTGGAAGCGATCCAGCACGATTTTAGCATGAGGAAAAAGTTGTTTGGCTAGTTGATAGTAAGGGCTAAACATGTCCATAGTGATGATTTTAACGCGGTTTCTGACCTTTCTAGGGTATCTCAGAAAGTGATTTCGGATGGTTGCTTGCGTTCTTCCATCAAGGATAGCGATGATGTTATTTGTGTCAAAATCTTGAGCGATAAAGCTCATTTTCCCTTTCTTGAAGGCATACTCATCCCAGGACATGACTTCTGGAAGCTTATCCCAATCCGTTTCAAATTTAAACTCATTGAGTTTTCGAATAACTGTAGATGTAGAAATGGAGAGTCTGTGTGCGATATGTGTCATTGCTTGCTTTTCGATGAGTAATTGTGCGATTTTCTGGTTGACAGCGACAGAGATTTGATGGTTCTTCTTAACAATAGGAGTTTCAGCGACCGCTATTTTCCCACAGTCTTTGCACTTGAAACGACGCTTTCGAAGGCGGATAAGTAGCGGGTAGCCAGCAGTTTCTAAGTAGGGGATTTTAGAGGCTTTCTGGAAGTCGTACTTAGCCATTTGTCCCTTGCAGGAAGGGCATTTAGGGGCTGTGTAATCCAAGTGACCGTGGAGTTCTAAGTGTGTTCCCATGTCGCATTCATTAGTGATAGTGATATTTTTGTCTTTCATTTTGAGAAAATTTGTGATAAGATTTAGTTGTTCCATATGAGTCTTTCTAAATGATAGTTTTGTCGCTTTTCATTATAGGTCATATGGAACTTTTTTTCTACACTGAAAAAGGCTCCATAATCTCTGTGGCGGGCGTACCCACTACAGATATTATAGAGCCCTTTTTTCAGGAAGTTTCAACTGGCAGAGATGATTTTTCTGAAAATAACTTGAAAAGGTTGACGGTAGTTGGTTTCTAGCTTATACTAGTAAGACAATGATAGGACTTGGAAAGGAGTTTGGTATGCAAGGTTCATTTGTGAAAGAAGGGGCAATTGACGCGATTCCAACGGTCTTAGGCTATGCGAGTATTGGATTAGCTTGTGGAATTGTTTCGGTTAATTCAGGTATTTCAGCGCTAGAAATGGCTTTGATGAGCGTGTTCGTATATGCAGGAAGTGCGCAATTTGTGATGTGTGCCATGATTTTAGCGGGTGCGCCTTTGATGTCGATTGCGGTGACGGTATTTTTTGTCAATCTACGTCATTTTCTCCTCAGTCTGCATACAGCGTCCATGTTTCAAAAAAATTCTTTGGGTTCTAATATTTTTATCGGTTCATTTTTGACGGATGAGTCCTATGGTGTCTTGTTGCGGAAACAGTTGGAAAATCCAACGGTATCTCCCTATTGGATGTATGGGAATAATCTGGCTAGCTATACTGCATGGGTGTTGTTTACTGTGTTAGGTAATCTCATCGGCAGCTTCATTCCAAATCCAGAAGGGTTAGGACTTGATTTTGCATTGGTAGCAATGTTTGTAGGAATTTTTGCAGGTCAGCTAGAAGCGATGGCAAGACAGATTCCATTACGGAAGATTGGCTGGATTCTGTTGAGTGTATTTTGTGCATATATGGGATTGGTTCTGGTGACCTCTTCTTATATTGCGGTTCTTGTAGCGACCTTGATTGGCTGTTTTGTGGGGGTGATGCTGGATGATAAATAGGGAAATGGTATGGATGATTCTAGCTGCAATGGTCGTAACCTGGGTACCGAGAATTCTACCCTTTGTCTTAACAAAAGGAAAATCTCTGCCGCCTCTTGCCTTGCGTTTTTTACGCTTTCTACCTCTTTCCATTATCTTTGCCTTAACCTTATCAAGTGTGGTGGATGAAAGGGTGGGGCATTTTCCGCGTTTTCTACCAATTGAAACCATAGCCTTGTTACCGACTTTCTTTGTTGTTTTGAAAACAAAGAATATCCTGCTCGCAGTTATAGTAGGGGTTGTCGTAACAGCTAGCTTACGCTTTCTTTCAGGAATTTAAATCAGATACTAAAAAGTTCGAGATGTTTGTCTCGAACTTTTGTATTATTTCAATCGGAAGGTCTTGGGAGCTTTTTTGAGGAGAATCAGATAGCCGATGCCGACATAAAGGCTAATTCCGATGGAAAGACCTAGGATATACAGTAGACTTGCGATTTTTAGTTGGGTATTGAGATAAGCAAGCCAATACAAGGCTCCGCTGAGAATGCGATAGAGAGGATTGACAATTTCCATGTCTTTGGTAAAGGGTTGGAGAATGTAGTAGATAAAGAGATCGTGGAAAGAAAATAGGAAGGTGATGCTGAGCATGAGATAGGCAGTCAAAAGAGTCAGCTGCCACGAATATTGGAAATGGCCCATGAGCATGATGATGAGAAAGAGAGCGGAAGCAAAAATGCTGTTAAATTTTAGTGTTTGGATAAAGCGATAATTAAAGCCAGCTAAAATCGTCTTAGGCTCTCGATAAAATGGATAATGGAGCATAGCGATGTCACAATTGACAAAGACCATTTGGGTGATTTGCTTGCCGAGAGAGCCTGCATACATGATCATGAGGGTAAAGGGGAGAAGGGCAATCAATCCTTTCTCAGGTAGCTTGAAAGGTTTGTGTTCAAAAAATGCAATGATTGCAAATAAGGTGGGAACGAGTAGCAAAAAGAGCAAGCGTTTTTTCAATCCTTTTGCAAGTATAGTGTGATAGCGTTGGAAAAGCAGGGCATTGAGGTAGTTCATACCGGTCAGGTGCGTGAGGTCTTCCTGTTTGTCTAAACTTAATTTTTCCTGCATTGTCAAGCCTTGACGGGTGTATTCATTACCTTGTTTCATCTGGAAGATTTTCTTATCAAAGGCGAGCGATTCTTCCATGCGGAAGTTGAAATACTCCGTTATCTGATGAAAGGCAAGAACTGAACGGAGGCTCATGAGGAAAATGGGGATTTGAATCATGAGCAACACGAGTAAAAATGCGGTGTTGAGTGCATCTCGTTTGAAAAAAGCTAGGATTGCAAAGGTCATACCAGGTAGAAGGAGAGCCCAATTCTGCCAGGACCAATTTGTGATGAAGGTACGGCGTTTAAAGAACCAGAAATTACAAGCATAACCGGCTAATTGGGCGGTCGGGAGTGCTAAGAGTCCGACAGGCAGTATCAGCCATTGGTGAGCTAGACCGCTCAAGATCATCAAGGCAGGAAGATAGGCTAGGCTATGGATAATGGGGTCTACCAACAATTGACTGTGTAAAAAGAGTCTTTGAGAGAGTTTGAAATTGACCAGAAACTCTCGGTTTGATTGTGAGATGACGGCTTCAAAACCTCTCGAGAAGCGAGTGATTAGCCCTGTCATGCAAAGCCAAATCGCAAAGCCAAGCAAGAAGCTCTGGGGCTTCAGTGGTAGGGATAGAGGCTCTGCACCTGTTGCAAGATTGATAGTGATATGGGCTGTGCCCACATAGAGCGTCAGCCAGAAGAATTTTGCCAAGAAGCGAAAAGGGATGGAGAGAATAGTAAAGATATAGAATAAACTGCTTTTTACCTTGTAAGAATGGTAAACTGTTTCAGGAATGGATTTTCCAATGAAGGGGATTTTTCGAAGGTAGTAGAGAAAGCCATTGACCTGTTTGCTAAGGCTGAACTTTTCTTGATACCAGCTATACCGTAATATATCTTTCATCTGGATCCTCCTATTTATCTGCTAATAGATTGACGATTTCTTGTTCAAAATCGGCGTCGTGCAAACGTTCGGTTGGTACGGCTTGTAACTCCTTGTGATGCAAGAGGACAATTTCATCACACAGGTCTTGAGCCAGTTGGAGGATATGGGTCGAAAAGATGATGACGGAATCTTTTTTAGCCTTGCGAATGAGTTGTTTGAACTCATGGGCGGCAACAGGGTCAAAAGAGGTCAGAGGTTCATCGAGTAAGAGCACAGCTGGTTGTACGATGAGAGATAGGAGAAGCTGAACCTTATTTTGCATTCCATGAGAGAAGTCTTTCAGCAAGCGGTGTTGGTCTACATGGTCAATACCGACTAGTGTTAGCCATTCTTCGGGACTCCGTGAACTACGCAGTTTATCTTTGTGAATGTCCATGTAAAAGCGGATAAATTCAAAGGCGGTCATAAAAGCAGGGAGTTGCGGGTAGGTCTGAGTAAAGCCGATTTCAGTTGAATCATAGTCGCGTAGCTGATCCTCTTCTTCAAACTGAATTGTCCCATGTTCGAGGACGAGGTTACGGGCGATACAGTTAAAGAGGGTTGTTTTTCCAGCACCGTTTCTGCCGAGGAGTCCGTAGATTTTTCCTTGTTCAAACGTAAAGGACGTTTCTTGGAAGATGATTTTCTGGTCAAATTGTTTTGAAATGGTGTTAAGGGCTAGTTTCATCATAATCGGTCTCCTTTTTGTATCTTTGTTCTATGTTTATCATACATTAAAATATAAAAAAATTCAAGGGCGTCCTTGAATTTTATGAAAACGGTATCGGCTGTATACCTGCCACCCAGCCAGTGCAGAGACAGTAGGTGATGTTGAAGCCTCCTGTATGGGCATTGATGTCAAGTACTTCTCCTGCAAAATGCAGTCCTGCTACTTTTTTACTTTCAAGGGTTTTGGGATTGATTTCCTTGAGGTCTACTCCACCCTTGGTCACAAAGGACTTGGCTAGGGACATCTTGCCTGTAATCGGAATCGGTAGCGCCTTGATTGTAGCTATCAGTTGGTCCCTTTCTTTTTTAGACAGTTGTTTGACTTTGAGGGGATAAGACTTCGCAAAGAATTCTGCCAAGCGTTCAGGCATGAGGGTTTTCAAGACGTTTTTGAGGGCTTTTTCTCGTTCGTCCTCTAAGAGAGTAGCCAATTCTTCCTTACTCATCTGCGGTAGCACATCGAGATAAGCGGTTTCGCCTCCCTTGACAAAGCTAGATAGTCGTAGGGCGGCAGGGCCAGAAAGCCCAAAATGCGTGAACAAGAGATCGTGGGTGATAACGTGTTTATCGTAGCGGAGAGTGACATCGTCTAGCGAAATGCCTTGTAGCGCCTTGTGGGGGAAATCAGTCAGAAGCGGACTTTCAGCAGCTTCAATCTCTGTCACAGCGAGTTTGAAATGACGGGCAATGTCATGACCAAATCCAGTAGAGCCTGTTGAGGGATAGGCTTTGCCTCCTGTTGTGACAATGACCTTGCAAGCGGTGAAAAGATTATCTGCGGTCTTAATCTGAAAGGTGTCATCGATTTTTTTAACGGAGAGAACTTCTGTCCCTGTTCGAATGTCAACACCCAAATCCAACATTTTCATCTCAAGAGCCTTAATAATCGTTTGAGAGCGATCGGTCGTTGGAAAGATGCGTCCGTGATCTTCGACCTTTAGCTTGACACCGTTGTCCTCAAAAAAACGAATGATGTCATGATTATCAAATTGGGAAAAGACGCTGTAGAGGAAACGACCATTACCTGGGATGCCTTCTAGTAAGTCTTCAAGCGTGCCATTGTTGGTTACATTGCAACGGCCACCACCTGTTCCCGCTAGCTTTTTTCCGAGCCTGCGATTCTTTTCAAGGAGTAGCGTTTCTTGTCCATAGAAGCTAGCAGCAATTGCGGCCATCATGCCAGCAGGTCCTGCGCCAATAATAATCGTATCAAAATGTGTCATATTCAGTCCTTTTTTTGGAGGTATACTCTCTAAAAATCAACATCTGACTAGGGGGAGTGGGAAGAAATCGATTTTGTCAATTTCGCTTTCGCATTTCTAGGCTCAGGTATCAATAGTCATTGATATAAGTCAAACTGCTAAAGCTATAAAAGAAGCAGGGCTGGACACTTTTGTCTTAGCCTCTTATTCCCAACCTTCAACAGTCCGCTGGACGGTTGAAGCAAGGTGAGTTAACGATGTCAGATTTTGATTTTTGGTGAGTATTATTTGTGAGTTGTTCTGTCCTTCTATTGTAGCATAAATAGGTGCATAATCGGCAAAATGCACCTTCTGCTCCTTCTAATCGCTCCTAATAGCTAAAAAATCTGCTAGAAATGGTATCTAACAGATTTTTTCATTGACTAGTCTTTTCTTTTTCTATGAAGTGAAAGGCCTGTCAGTAACAGGAATAGTCCGCTAAGGGACACAAGGGCAGAATGGCTTTCTCCTGTGTTTGGTAGGGCTTTGCTGCGCTCTACACGGCTGTAAGAAAGGGAACCATCTGCATGTTGACGAACGCCTGCTCCTAAAGTGGTTGGAGCATCGTTTTTGGCCCCATCTTTTTTGTCTTCTGTTTTACCAGTTGACGGTGTTCGCATTGGAAGCGTAGTTGGCTGTGCTGGTTTGTTTCCTGTTGGTCTAGCTGTATTCGTTTGATAGCCAGCATTTCCTTGGTAGTTAGTGTTTCCTTGGTTAGCAGCGTTTCCGGTGTTTTCTAGATTTTTAGAGCTTTCTTTGTTTTCGGTACTACCCTGATTGTTAGTGTTTCTGTGCTTAGCAGTACTACCAGAATTCTCATAGCTTCCTTGGCTAATAGCATTTCCAGTGTTTTCTGGTTTTTTAGAGTTTTCTTGTTTTTCAGCGCTACCCTGATTACTAGCGTTTCCTTGGCTACCAGTATTTTCTGGTTTCCCTGTATTAGCTGTATTCAGCGCTTGTTGAGCGTCATATTGGGCTTTTAACTTGTTGTAGTGGGCTTTTGCTTCCTCGGCGGCTTTGGTAGCTTTTTCAAGGGCAAGTTTTGCGTCAGCAAGGGCTTTAGCAGAAGTTGCTTCTTCAGTGATGAGGTCGTTGAGTTTTGCTTTCGCTTCATCAAGGAGTTTGTCAGCGTTCTTGTAGTTTGCTAGGAGGTCTTGTGCTTTAGCAATACCCGCTTTCAACTCGGAGACTTTGGCAGCAGCGGCGTCATACTTGGCTTGGGCGTCCTTCACTGCAGCAGTTTTCGTTGCAATGCTTGCTTTCAAATCAGCAAGTTGTTGTTGATGAGCTTGCAATTGAGCTGCGTCATCTTTAGCAGCTTTCTTGAATGTGTTGAAGTCACGAGTAGCGTCTTCCTCAGCTTTCTCAGCAGTTTTGAGAGTGTTAGCGGCTTTTGTTTGAGCAGCTTTTGCGTCAGCCAATGCTTGCTTAGCGGTTTGGACTTTTGCTTTGATTGTTTCAAGAGTTGAGCCTGGCTGTAGGGCGTTTAGTGCTTGCTTTGCGTTATCAACATCTTTCTGAGCATGAGTTACAGCCTCTTCAGCAGATTTTAGGTTGCTTTGAGCTATTAAGAGTTGTTCTTGAGCCGCTTTCAGTTCTGATTGAGCAAGTGCCTGTTGGGCTTCTTTGTCAGTTGGTTTAGACTGAATCAGTTTCAACTCAGAGTTTTTACCGTCTATTCGTAAAATAGTGTTGAAGTAAATGGAGAAATCAGTTGCTGACGTTTTTGTTGGGGCAATGGTCGTCGCTAGAAGCCGAATGGCACGATTTGGATTGTTCAGCTTATCTTCTTCCAGCCAATAGTCTTCTAGGATAAGATGTTTTGCGTGACCTTGTCTCCTACTCCCATCTTCAAAAATCATCCGAGTGATAGAGTCGTTAACGAGCTGTTTGAGTCCTGCCATCGTTTTTGTGTGGTGGCCTGGTGAAAAGGATTCTCTGTAAGAATAGAGTCCTGCATTGACCATTGTGGGGAGTTTCGCTAGGTTGCTTAATTGGTGAACGTGAGAGTTCGTTGTAGGATATTTTTCTTGAATAAATGCAGCGAATTCCTGAGCGACGCTAAGAGTCTCTTCTGACACAGCCCACCGAGGTTGACGTTTGCCAGCATAAGCTGAATCATTCGCAACGAGTTTCTCGATATCATCTAAGTAACCATTTAGCGTATTGACCGCAAACTCAGAAATTTCAAGGAGTTCCTCACGAGAAAGATGGCGCACGTCAATAGTATGTGTCTGATCTTCTTCATCGCCGAAAATCATCTTATCTGTTATTGGCCAATCCTCACGTGAAATGGCTCTTAACGCATTAGCTGGACTTGATGACATGATTGTGTCGAAGGCTTCCTTGGTCATTGGAACACGATAGCCTTCGTTGACGTACTTGTATTTATCTGAGCTTTGTGCCTCAACTTTTGCTTGAGCAGTTGTAACTAGGGTTTGTTTTGCTTCGACATCTTTAGTAGCCGTTACTTGAGCAGCTTTAGCAGTGGCTAGGTCTTTTTCTTTTGCAGTGACAGCTGATTGTGCTTCATTAATCGCTTGAGCTTTGTCAGCATCAGATTTCATAGCAGCTTGCTCATCTTTTTCAGCTTGTTCGACGTTTTTCTCAGCAGCTTCTACAGCTTTATTAGAAGCAATGAACGCAGCAGTTGCATCTTCTTTTTCTTTTGCAGCATCTGTTTGTGCTTTAGCGGCAGCATCACGTTTAGAAGTACTATCAGCTAATTTAGCTTCACCTTCTTTAACGGCGCTCTCAAGAGATGTGAGTTTGTCATTCTCAGGCTGAACAGCGTCTTTAGCAGCTTGTAAGTCAGTCTTCGCAGTTTCTACAGTTTTCTTAGCTTCTGTCAACTCTTCAGATTTCGCTTGAATGTTGTTTTCAACTTCTGAGATTTTCTCAGGTATTGTTTCACCAACAGCTTTCTCCACATCAGCTTGTGCGGCAACGACGCTTGCTTTGTCTGTATCATTTTGTTTTTGGGCAACTTCCATATCAGCTTGCGCTTTGTTGGCAGCATCAGAAGTTTGTTGAGCTTGATTTGCTGCTTCAGCAAGTTGTGGCTTGGTTACTTCATTTTGAGCAGCAGTTGTCGTTACTTCAGCAGTCGTAGCTGGTGTTATGATTTCTTCGGCGTGCGCCATTGATGTAGCAGATACGGAAGCAGTAGCAAGGGCAATTACCGATGTTGTTTTTAGTGTGTTGTGTTTCATTAAGTAGAAAACTCCTATTTTACATTGTATTACAAATCAAATTATACCAAACGACGTATACACAATATGCACAGATGAAAGAAAAACGTAATTTTCTGAAAAAATTACGCTTTTTATGACTCGAATTTTATTCTATTACCCGCGAGACGTTTCCCTGAGAATGAATTTTCCATGATCTTCTGGGCCGAAGTATATATCTCCATTATAGTAAGCACATATCGTTCTACCTTTATACAAGTAGTCGTCGGCAATAATAGCATACTGAGGATTGACCTGTTGCCCATCTTCTGTGTAAACGTTTGAAAAGTCGGTGAGAACTTTAAAGGGTGCCAGATCTGAAATATTAACGTAACTATAGAAAATAAATTGGAAAAGGTCATTTGCGCTCGTGATTGGTTGCAACATTTTTTCTTTTGCTAAACTTTCAGTTAAATCTTGGGTTAAGAACGTTTCGACTGCCTCCGATTTTGGAATTTCAGTCTCATCGTTCATTAATTTTCCTGCCTCAAAAATAAATTGGCTTGATAGTGTTTCAGGCAGTTTTTTTGAGTAATCAAAATGCGAACGTAAAAAGGCTTCAAGTTCTTTATCGGTATCAATAATGCTATCAATTTTGTTATCCTTATAGGCAGCACTTATTATTCCCTTCGTAAAATCCAATTTTCCATTTTGATCAAGGAATGGCATGATGGGAACATCGTATTTCAAAGGAACAAGATTTAGGCGCCCGAATCTCTCTATCACAACTCCTCGCTGCAAACTAAAATTTCGATTTGTCTCTATATAATATTGTTTACCATTGACTGTAGGTTCTAAGGTTTTATGTTGAGGTGTATTCGTACTGTCGAGATAGGTGATTGTATAAGTATCGCTTGGTGTTAGCTGACGTGATAGCATCAGATACGTTCCGTCTTTATTTATCTTAACCTGATACTCTTTAGTCTCATGGGATCCCTCACGCTCAACAATCCCCGCATAAGTTCCGGCTGCCTCTTTGACTAAATCTGATAGTTCAAAACCTTCGACGGTTTTGGGATCAAGGGTTAAGTATTCTGATTCCAAGTCAGAAGCCTGTTTTTCGGTTTCTTTTGTGACTTCTGTTGTTTTACTAGTAGTGGATTCGCTAGTATCGCCTTGAGAATGCTGGCTTGATGAACATCCTGCTAGTATAGCGCCAGCTAGAATAGTAGCAGAAAATAAAGTTAATAATTTCCGTAGTTTCATAAAAATCTCCTTTTGTTTATTGCTATCGGTTTACTTGAATGTAGTAATCGTTAGCCTCCTGCTTTGAATTTCCGAATATTTTTTTGATAAGCTGATTCATCCTTTTCAGATACGAACTCATAGTCACCAATAATTAATGTATCATTTTCAAGCTTGTATTCTAAGGCTTCGCCATTGAATGTAATTGTCTTCTTCTTTTTATCTAGAGTTCCTTCAAAATATTCACTTTTAGGCTCTACATTAGTAGAGAAAAATCCAATTTTGACATCGTAGTATTCCACAACTAAGTCTACGTCCTCTCCTTTTATTGTCAAGGTCATCAGTGTAGCGTCAGAGCCAGCAAAACTGGAGCCGTTGTTTCTGTATGAGTTATAAGTTCCGTCTAAATTCTTTCCGCATGCTGTTAAAAAGAGTGCTATAAATGCGACGCATGCTCCTAAAATAATTTTTTTCATATTCATATCATTTATCCTAATGGTTTATCCGTGTATATTTTATGGACAAAACGACTATCGTCTATTTTGTTTACTAACACAATTAGTTGCTAAAATAACATATTAATCTTGCAGTTCAAGTCCTTGAGCATCTTGGTGCCACTTGCTTCCTGGTTTAGAGGTAAGGACTAACAGACAATTGATTAATGAAATAACAGTACTCACTGCTAGTGCCATTGGTGCAAGTGCAACGGTTACCCCACACAATATACAGATAGCAAGCCACACTATTCCTATAACAGTTTTTCCTATATAGAAGTGATAAAGAGGACCAAAGAATGCTAAAATTCCAGCAACAACTTTTGACTTAGAGCTTTGCCCTTTAATTCCCATACCATTTGAAAAATTTGCAAATTGTGCAAGATTATCAACTTTCGAGACAATATATTCTCCGTTGTTTTCATAAAACTCTACTTGGTCTCCGATTTTTGGCTCAAATCCAAATGCAGAACGATGAATTTCTGTGAATTGTCCATCGCCTTTACCTACGAAAATGGTATCTCCGTTAATTTTTATAATTTTAAACATTGTAAATCTCCTTTTTTGTTACCATCTATTTACCTGATGGCATATTTATCTCCTCATATTCTACCAAACGACCTATGCATATTTTGCGTAGATGAAAGAAAAATACAAATTTTTTTTAAATTTTTTCCAAAAAAAGCAAAAACCAGTCTGTGCGAGACTGGTTTTATTGGTCATAGAGCTTTAAGGTTTGTTGGAGTTCTTCTTGGAGGGCGGTTTGGATGGATTGTGGTTTGATGACTTTGACTTGTTTTCCTTGCATGAGGAGCCACATTTTTAAGCCATAGCCGTCATTGGTTTCCAAGACGATACGTGTAACTGTCTGACCGTTTTCGGTGTGCTGAGAGATTATTTTATGATTTGGAAAGCGGTCAAGAACGTAGACAGGGTCGTAATAAAAGTCAATAGTCAGTTGGACAGGGTTTCCAAAGAAGGCAAAGACCCCTGTTCGATGGGCTAACTCAGTTGCTTGAAAGCGCTGATTGTACGGGGGGGGGGGTAGAACTTTTCTTTTCTAAAAGACGTAGGTTTTCCATGTTATTGATGCGGAATTTGTTGAGGTTTTCTAAGATGATATCGTCTTCGCTGCTATGGTTTGCGGTCGCAATGTAGAAGTACATATCGCTAAAAAAGACCATTTCAACCGTCTTTTCAAACTCTTCCGTCACAAAATTTTTAGTATAGCTAAAGGCGATGCTCCGTTGCTCCGAGATGGCCTGTAAAATCAGTGCCAGTTTATCAAAGATACCTTGGCTAGGTACTCCCTTATAAAAGGCTACTTCATTTCTGAGGAGGTTTTTGTAGACAAAATCGTTCGGCACGAGGATGCTCAGTATCTCCTGTAGTTCTGTCTTGGAAAAGGCTCGGCTATTGATAAGGACTTTAATAATGGCGAGTAGCTTGTGGTCTGCAAGGAGGGACAGGTTGGCTAGTCCAGCCTTAGCCAGTGTCTCTTTGTTGAGGCTGTAACTTCCTTTTGTTGGTTGGTGGATAATCTCGTCATCCTGTAAACCATCCAGATGGCTCATGACCAACTTCAGCGCTTGTATATCTCGCTGGATAGAGGCGCCAGATACGTTATATTTTTCAATTAATTCTTTTTTGGTAATCTGCTTCGTCTTCACTAGATGAAGGAACAGGTCTAATAGTCGCTCGTTTGCTTGCATGATGTGTCATCCTTTTTCAAATTCTTAGTTATTATACCCTATTTTTAATGTCTGGACAAATACTTTTCGATATGCTAGGATAGAAAAAGTAGTTTGACAATGAAAGGAAATGTATGACACGAAAACAACTGCTAGCTTACGGATTGTTAGGCTTTTCAAAGGACTTACTCCTGTCTTTTTCAGGGGGCTTGCTGATGCTTTATTTGACAGACAGCTTGCTGATGGCAACGACAGTAGTTGGAGGGATTCTCTTTTTAAATCGCTTGTTTGATGCGGTAAATGACCTCCTTGCGGCTTACTTGCTTGACCGCTATTCCAGCCATCTCAAAGTCTGGTATCTTGCTGGTATGATGACTTCCATGCTTTTATTTGTCGCCTTGTTTTCGGTGGCTTTTTATCTCCCCAAGGCGCTGTTCGTGCTTGGCGTGTGTATTTTCTATTGTTTACTTGACATTTCTTATACGGTCATGGATGTGAGTTACTGGTCTTTACTGCCGAGGTTATCGACTAGTGACAGCACACGTGCAGACCTATCAACGGTTGCCACCTTCTTTTCGAGCTTTGCTTCCTTTATCTGTTTTACACTGGCTCTCCCCTTACTAGATGCGTTGGGAGGTGGGAATCAAGGCTTTGCTCGCTTGGCGCTACTCGTAGCGGTTGTTGTGGCAGTGATTGTTCTCCTTACCTATCCTCATTTGCCACGGCTACAAGCAGGGGAAGTAGGGAAAAAAGACTATCTGTCTATCGCGGCAATCTTTCGGATTGTCATTCAAAACAAGGTTTTCTGGCGGTATGCCCTGTATTTCTTTTTCTTCCAATTTTCCTTTGAATGGATGAATGCTTATAATATTTACTATTTCAAATACAGTATTCGCCAAGAATATTTTTATTCTATCTATGCCATCACTATCTTGGCGCAAATGTTTGGCGCTAGTCTGTATCCGAAGCTCAATCGCTTGCTTTCTAAAACGTCTATCTTTTATCTGTCTGGTTTCTTGAGTATTGTAGGCATGCTTGCTTTATTCACATTGGGGCAGACTCTAGCCGATAATGTTCCGCTGATGTTTTTAGCAGCGTCTATGAAACAAATCGGCTCAGGCCTTTTCATGGTGACAGCGACACATGACTTGGCTCTCGTCATTGAGGTCAGCGAACGTAAGACAGGTCATGGACACCCAGCTATTTTGACATCAGCCAAGTTATTATTGGCGAAATTTTCGACTGCTTTAACTGGTTTGGGCATAGGTTTTGGCTTGCATGTGGCGGGCTATGTGAACAATCAGCAGCAGACCCCAAGCACAGCATTGTGGATTAGTTTACAGGCCTTTGGCATTCCCATTCTACTTGTGATGATGAGTTTGATATCTTATCGGAGATTTGCAAAGGTTTCAGCGTAGTGTGAATCACTTCATTTTTAGGCCCTCTACGAAAGTGGGCTACCCATTTGAAAACGTAGGAAAATTTGACAGGACCAGGTGGTTGTGGTAAGATTTTAATGATACAAACAAGAAAAATCAAGCAATTGAGGATATTATGGGAATTGAAAAAACAGTCAGCGAATTGGCGGAAATCTTGGGTGTCAGCCGGCAGGCGATGAACAACCGAGTGAAGTCTCTTCCAGAAGAATTCGTTGAAAAGAATGAGAAGGGTGTAACGGTTGTCAATCGTGCAGGCCTTGTCAAGTTAGAAGAGATTTACAAGACTACCATTTTTGAAGATGAGCCGATTAGCGAAGAAGTCAAGCAACGCGAATTGATGGAAATCTTAGTCGACGAGAAAAATGACGAGATCAATCGTTTGTATAAGCAGCTAGAAGTGAAGGACAAACAGATTGCGGAAAAAGATGCGCAGTTGCGGGTGAAAGATGTTCAGATTTCTGAAAAAGACAAGCAATTGGATCAGCAGCAACAACTGACCTTAAAAGCGATGGCTGACAAGGATGTCTTGAAGTTGGAATTGGAAGAAGCAAAAGCACATGCGCAAGAAAAAACGAAGGGCTTCTTTGCACGATTACTTGGACGATAAGAAGTTTGGGACGAAGGATTGTCTCAGACTTTTTTTATTGCGAACAGCCCAATTTTTCGTGTGAGACGGGGGAGGCAAATTGGGCTCAAAGACGCTAGAATTTTAAAATGAAAAGGGTTACAATAAAAACAAGGAGGACGACATGATTGATAACCGTACCATTGCTATCTTAATGGAATTGTTTGCCAATCAAGAGATGAGCCTATATGAATTGAGTATTCAGACAGGAATTGAAAAAGAACAGTTATTGGCAAGCCTTGAGCAGGTCAATCACGTATTGGAGGCTCATGCTTTTGAGGAGATTCAGGAGCAAGACGGAGTTTATCAGGTACCTGATTCCTTGCTAGAGGAAAGTTATCACATTTTTGAAATGTTTCGCAATCGACAAATTTATTTGTCGCAGGAGGAGCGGATTGTCCTCATCTATCTTTACACCTTTATTCGGAAGGATTTTATTTCCAATGTGCATTATCAAGAACTCTTGAGTGTCAGTAGGAATACTACGCTTTCGGATATTAAAAATGTAAAGGAAATGTGCTTGCGATTTGGTGTTTCATTTGACTATACCAGAGCGCGTGGCTATCACTTAAATGGTCGGGAGGAAGACAAACATCGTCTAGCCTTGTATGCCATTAGTGATTGCTTGCAGACCTCGATTGGCTTGTGGGCCTTGGATTATATTCTAAGAGCTTGGCAGGAAGATAATGCGATTGATATACTGAAAAAGACCAGTCAGCAGGCCTGTCAATTTTACCAAGTTTCGGCTTTGGAAGATCGTTTGGATGAATACTTGTATTTCTTGCAGTTTCTGGCTATTCGTCAGGCTAGGGTTCAGTTGGAAATCGATTGGCCGACTGCAACAACTCTCGGATTTATTCAAGAATTTGTCGAGCAACTCTGGGAAATCCTTCAAACCAAAAAGAAGGCGAAACATACCTTATCAGAGAAGTGGTTGGCCTATTTAGCCCATTTGTTGCAGGGGTGCCTTGAGGGAGATGTAGAGCAAAAAGAAGGTTTGTTTCATCAATTGACCGTTGCGATTGTGGAGGAAATGGAGCGACTGTCTCTGATTGAATTTGATAATCGTTTGGAGATGATTGAGGGTCTACAGCGCCACTTAATTCCTGCTTACTATCGTTTGACTTCACAGTTGGTCAATGTCAACTCCTATACGGATGTGATTAAGGAAGAGCATAAGGACTTATTCCAATTGGTGCAAAAAGCCTTAGCACCTTTAGAAGCTCATCTCGGTTTTGCCATTCCAGACAGTGAAGTATCCTACTTTGTCATTCATTTTGGTGGCTACATTGAGGCAAAAAAAGAGCGTTCGTTTCGCTACCGTGCCTTGGTGGTCTGCCCTAATGGGGTCAGCTCATCCTTGATTGTCAAAGAAAATCTCCGCCAGCTGTTTCCAAATATTTCCTTTGCGGATACGCATTCGCTCAAGGAATTTGAAGAAAGCCATAGCGAAGAGTACGATATGATTTTTGCGACGATTAAGCTGGAGACCCAGTTACCTTTCTTTTTAGTTCCTCAGTTGATGACAACTAGTCAAAAGAAAGATTTATTCCAGCTAGTGAGTGACCAATTTCCGAATGCCGGATATTTC
This sequence comes from Streptococcus marmotae, assembly GCF_001623565.1. Taxonomy (NCBI): domain Bacteria; kingdom Bacillati; phylum Bacillota; class Bacilli; order Lactobacillales; family Streptococcaceae; genus Streptococcus; species Streptococcus marmotae. Next base: position 966,166 of record NZ_CP015196.1, read on the forward strand.
CCGATTGAAATTGAACAATTACTAGCAGTGATTGGCAAGCACGCGACGATTCATCGTGAACAGTCCTTGAAATACGAGTTGGTTCAGTTTATGAATCAGCAATCTTATGAACGAAGGAGACGAAGTCCTATGTTAGGCGAACTTATTACGAAAGAGACCTTCCAACGCTCTAGCGAGAGTCTGAATTGGAAAGAAGCGATTGCTTTAGCCACTCAGCCTTTAGTAGCAAATGGTTCGGTGGAAGCACGATATATTGATGCCATGATTGGCAAGGTGACAGAGTTTGGTCCCTTTATTGATTTAGGAAAAGGCGTAGCCATTCCCCATGCGCGTCCAGAAGACGGGGTTAATCAAATTGGGATGTCCATGCTAGCGTTGGAAAATCCAGTCTATCTCCTTGATGATCCAGCGCATGAAATTCGTCTGTTTATCTGCATTGCAGCAATTGATAACCAGACACACTTAAAGGCACTTTCAGGTTTAACAGCCATTTTACGAAAGGAAGAAAATATTCAACAACTCATCAATGCCAAGAGCTTTGATGATATCGCAGACTTAATAAAGGAGGTTAACTAATATGTTACGAATCGGTACTGCATGTGGTTCAGGATTGGGGTCAAGTTTCATGGTGCAAATGAATATTGAGTCAATCTTGAGAGATTTAGGCGTTTCAGATGTAAACGTTGAGCATTATGACTTGGGTGGTGCAAATCCAAGTGAAGCTGATGTATGGATTGTAGCTCGTGACTTGGCAGATTCTGCAACACACTTGGGTGATGTCCGTGTCTTAAATAGTATTATTGACATGGATGAGCTTAAAGAACTCGTTACAGCAATTTGTCAGGAAAAAGGCTTGATTTAATGAAGAGAGGAAGTGGTTAGTTACCGCTTCCGTAGGAGGATATGATTATGTTTTTAGATTTTTTAATTGATATCGCAAAAACACCTGCAATTTTGGTTGCATTGATTGCGATTCTAGGCTTGGTTCTGCAAAAGAAGCCACTTTCAGATATTATGAAAGGTGGGATTAAGACATTCGTTGGCTTCTTGGTTGTTTCAGGTGGTGCAGGAATTGTGCAAAATTCCTTGCAACCGTTTGGACAGATGTTTGAGCACGCTTTTCATTTGACAGGGGTTGTACCAAATAATGAAGCGATTGTAGCCGTTGCTTTAACAGAATACGGGACAGCAACTTCTCTCATTATGCTATTGGGGATGGTCTTTAACATCGCGATTGCCCGCTTTACTCGCTTTAAATACATCTTCTTGACAGGTCACCATACGCTTTACATGGCGTGTATGATTGCGGTTATTCTCTCTGTGGCAGGCTTTACCTCTGCTGGTTTGATTGTCATGGGAGGATTGGCTCTTGCCTTAATCATGACCTTGTCTCCAGCCTTTGTACAAAAATATATGGTTCAATTGACTGGCAATGATAAGGTGGCGCTTGGTCACTTTGGTTCACTTGGTTACTGGCTCAGCGGATTTATCGGTGGTCTTGTAGGGGACAAATCAACTTCAACGGAAGATATGAAATTCCCTAAAGGTTTGGCCTTCTTGCGTGATAGTACCGTAAGTATCGCTATTTCCATGTCTGTTATTTATATGATTGTAGCCTTCTTTGCAGGTGGCGACTATATTAAAGAAAACCTTAGCAATGGAACAAATAGCATGGTGTACGCTCTTACCCTTGGTGGTACATTTGCGGCAGGTGTCTTTGTTATCTTGGCAGGTGTCCGCTTAATCTTGGCAGAAATTGTGCCAGCCTTCAAAGGAATTTCAGAAAAATTGGTACCAAATTCAAAACCAGCCTTGGACTGCCCAATCGTGTATCCATATGCTCCAAATGCTGTATTGATTGGTTTTATCTCTAGTTTTGTTGGTGGTATCGTGAGCATGTTCATCTTGATTGCAACAGGTGGCGTGGTCATCTTGCCAGGTGTTGTGCCTCACTTCTTCTGTGGTGCAACTGCGGGGGTTATCGGAAATGCCTCAGGTGGTGTACGTGGTGCTGTTATCGGTTCATTTGTTCATGGTATCTTAATCAGCTTCCTTCCAGTCTTCTTGCTTCCAGTTATGGGAAGTCTTGGATTTGCTGGTTCAACATTCTCTGATGCAGACTTTGGTCTATCAGGAATCTTCCTTGGTCTTCTAGCAGATCATGGTGGTGTCATGACTGTTTCAATCGGTATCTTTGCAATCTTGGCATTGATGGTTGGTTTATCAGTTGTCAAGAAAGATCAGAAAGAAGGATAAAATATGACAAATAGGCTAGAAGAATTGACACACTTTGCAAAAGAAATTAGATACCATACTCTGACTACCTTGAATCAACTTGGATTTGGTCACTATGGTGGAAGTTTGTCAATTGTTGAAGTTTTAGCCGCTCTATATGGTGAGGTTCTGGATGTAACTATCCAGAATTTCGCTTCTAAGGAGCGTGATCACTTTGTCCTATCAAAAGGACACGCAGGGCCAGCCTTGTATAGTACCTTGTACTTGAAAGGTTTCTTTGACCATGATTTTCTCTGGTCGTTGAACCGCAACGGAACACGTTTACCGTCTCATCCTGATCGGAACTTGACACCGGGGGTAGATATGACAACTGGTTCGCTTGGTCAAGGAATGAGTGTTGCGACAGGAATTGCCTACGGTAAACAAATTACGAATTCGCCTCACTATACCTATGCCTTAGTAGGAGATGGAGAATTGAATGAAGGTCAGTGTTGGGAAGCGGCTCAGTTCGCAGCACACCAAGAGTTATCTCACTTGATTCTTTTTGTAGATGATAATAAGAAACAATTAGATGGTCCTACTGCAGAAATTTGCCAAACCTTTGATTTTGTAGAAAAATTTGCCTCCTTTGGTTGGGAAGCCGTTCGGGTAGATGGTTCTAGTATCGAAGCAATTCTTGAGGCGATTCAAGCGATGAAAGACAGTCGTTCTTCTCGTCCAAAATGTATTGTACTTGATACTGTTAAGGGACAAGGAATTGATTTCCTTGAAACGATGGCAAGTAATCACCATTTACGACTATCTGGTCAATTGGTGGATGATTTAGAAGCTGCTGCACAGGCGTTAGCAAGTGAATTGGAGGTCACAGAATGAGACAAACAACAGAAATGCGTTTGGTATATAGCGACTTCCTTGCTGAAGTCGGTAAGGTTAATCAAGAAATTGCAGCCTTAGAAGCCGATTTATCAAGCTCAATGTCGACAAGTAAATTGCCGTCTATCCTTGGTGGACGTTATGTTAACGTTGGAATTATGGAGCAAGAAATGGTAGGGGTAGCAGCAGGGATGTCTATTTTAGGCTACAAACCTTATTTGCATACATTTGGTCCATTTGCCAGTCGCCGTGTCTTTGACCAAGTATTCTTATCATTAGGCTATGCTCAATTAAATGCGACAGTGATTGGTTCAGATGCGGGTGTATCAGCTGAAATGAATGGTGGCACACACATGCCATTTGAAGATCTTGGCTTGATGCGCTTGATTCCAAAAGCACGGATTTATGAAGTTAGTGATGATATCCAATTCCGAGCAGTCTTGGATGAGACCTTGGAAACAGACGGGATGAAGTATATTCGAACCATTCGTAAAGCTCCAACAGCTATTTATCAAGGTGGCGAAGACTTTAGCAAGGGCTATTGTGTCTTGCGCGAAGGAGCAACTGCGACAATTGTCGCAAGTGGAATCATGGTGTGGCAGGCTTTGAAAGCAGCAGATTGCTTGGCAGAAGAAGGCATTGCGGTGCAAGTCATTGACCTCTTTCGAATGAAGCCAATCCATGAAGAGGTTCTGGGGTTGCTTGCAGGCAAGCCAGTGATTACTGCAGAAAACCACAATCGTGTGGGTGGTCTTGGTAGTGCTGTTTGTGAATTAGCAAGTACCAGTCCAAATACTCCAGTTTACCGTGTCGGTGTCGATGAATCCTTTGGTCAAGTTGGTCAACAAGCCTACCTCATGGATGTCTATGGTCTGACCGCAGAACACATCGTAGCTCAGGTCAAGTCAGCACTAGCTTAGAAAGATAAAAAATCAGCCCCTTAACGGGGTTGATTTTGTGCTATGGTAAAGCAGATTTATAGTGAATTGAATAAAGGTTAGGACATCGTTAAGTCGCTTTGATGAACGCTAGTTCTATCGGCAGCTCCCTGCCTTGTCAGCCACTATAGTTCTTGTTTGTGTGCGTTTCCCATTCTTCTCTAAGAATACCGTATTTGACGGAGTCGTAATAGACACCTTGCCAGTAGCGGACTTTGCGGATTTGGGCTTCTTTTGTCATACCCAATTTTTCAGCTGCTCTCATCATGCGTTTGTTGCCGCTCCAAGTTGTTAGACCGATATGTTCTAGCTCTGGCATGGTAGCAAAGATATGCTCTATCCAAAGTGTTAAGGCCTGAGTGCCATAGCCACCGTTCCAGTAGGCGGGATCATAGATGATGATTCCTATTTCGAGCCACCGAGTTTTCTCGTTTTCCCAATAGTAGGAGAGCATGCCAATTGGCTTTTCACCTATAAAAATTCCTTGGGCTCTTGGTAATCGTAGGAAAGGATATTCGTTCCCTTCTTTAAAGGCTTCAAAGCTGTCAAAGGTTTGGTAATCATCAAAATAAGGAGCGTCCCATTTTTTCCATTCAGGGTCAGCTGCTCGAAAGCCGATTTCCCAAATTTGCTTGAGATCGCCCTCTGTAAAGGGTTTTAAGTGGAGTTTGTTCATCATTGTGTTTCTCCTTGCTGTTACTATTAGTAGTATAGCATATGATGGGAAGCTTTGCCTTTGGTATGAACAAATTCTGAAAGAAGTATGCTATACTAAAATAAATAGAGAATACCGCGAGGAAATCCCATGTATAAGATTTTGGTAATAGATGATGATCTGGAAATTTTGAAATTGATTCGAACGATTTTAGAGATGAAGAACTTTTCTGTTACTACTCGTCAGGAAGTGTCATTACCCATTGATCCAAAAGTCTTTAAGGGGTTTGATTTGATTTTGTTGGATGTGATGTTGCAACAAACGGATGGTCTTGCGATTTGTAGAGCGATTCGGCAAGAAGTGGATACACCGATTGTCTTTGTCAGTGCTAGGGATACGGAAGAAGATATTGTCAAGGGACTGCAGTTAGGTGGGGATGACTATATTACGAAACCTTTTGGGGTCAAACAACTGAGCGCAAAAGTGGAGGCTCATCTGAGAAGAGAGGTGCGAACTCGACAGGCTCAAGAGAGATATGAGCAGGTCGTTCGTGAACTGGGTGCTGTCAGCTTTTTCTTGGAAGAGAACCAAGTTAGTATTAGGGGACAGGTCTTGTCTCTAACGCAACGAGAGTATGCTATTTTAGAGTTGCTTTCTCGTTATCCACAAAAAGTCTTTACACGAGAAGAAATCTATGAACAGGTCTATGATGAAGAGGCGGATGCTCTGTTTCATTCTATTTCAGAATATATCTATCAGATTCGGACAAAATTTGCGCCACACGGTGTCAATCCAATTAAAACAATCAGAGGGATAGGGTATCAATATGCAGATGGCACACTACTCCATTAAACACCGAGTTCTACGAAGTGTAGGAGAAATCGCCATTGGGACAATTATGCAGTTTATCGGTCTAGTTGGCTTGTCTTATTTGCTCATTATGACGCAGCAAGTAATCGTTACCGATGGTCAGTTGGCTGTTTCGATTGATGAACACGCTACTGTTCAGGGCATTCGTGACCAGATCGATCCATTTTTTTATGATTATGCTGTGTTTGATCAAGCAACTGGTGAGCTTCTTGCAGGACGTTATCAAGAGGGAGAATTGAAACAGTATCAAGCTGTTTTTAAGAATCAAAAGGATGCTATACATCGGTCTGCAGCCTATGTTCCTTATTCCAACCGGCAACTCACTCTTGTGCTTCGTGAGCCTCTGCTACCTGAATTTACCAATCCTAGTCTTCGTTTTATTTCGTGGAATGTCTTTAGTTATGTTCTTTTCTTCATTGGCGAATGCCTAATCGTCACTTGGTCTATTCTACGCTTGATACAGGAGTTTGTACACCATTTTCAAGCGGTACGAAGCATTTCCTTGAGTATGGGCAAACCGCAGATATCAGATCAAGCCTTCCAAGCAAGATTACTAGAGTTTGACGAAATTTTACGAACGTTGGAGGAAAAAAGTCAGGAATTAGCGCAATTACTGGAGGCGGAACGACAGGAAAAAAGAGATTTGTCCTTTCAAGTGGCTGCCCTATCTCATGATGTTAAAACCCCTTTAACCGTCTTAAAAGGGAATTTGGAATTGCTAGAGATGACTGCCTTGACAGATCAACAGGCTCGGTTTGTTGAATCAATGGGGTATAGTCTTGCAATCTTTGAACGGTATTTTCAGTCCATGCTGTCTTACACGCGCCTCTTGTATGAAGACAGAGATGATCGAGAACACATCGTTCTAGCAGAGTTGTTGGACGATATACAGATTGAGTTAAGGGATATGCTGGAGCAAAAGAAGATTGATTTTCAAATCATCAATGAAGTGGAGTCAATTGTCTTTTTGGGAAATGCCTTTTTAGTACACCGTGCTTTGATGAATATTCTAGTCAATGCTGTCCAATATGGGGCAGATAGTGGACGGATTAGCTTGACCATTTGTCGTCAAGCTACGTATCTTTTGTTTAAAATTTGGAATAATGGCGCCCCTTTTTCAGCAGCCGCTCTGAAACAGGGAACCAATTTATTTTTTACCGAAGATGGTGGACGAAGCGGCAGACATTATGGTATTGGACTAGCTTTTGCCCAAGGAGTGGCCAAGCGTCATCAGGGTTATGTGCAATTGCACAATCCCTCAACTGGAGGTGCAGAAGTGATAGTGGCTATTGAGAAGAGAGAAGTGAACCCCTAGGAATTGACAAACTCCTAGGGGTTTTATTTTCTAACCTTGAAACTACAGAAATTTAAATATTGTTGTAATGTTTTTCTGAATTGTGAGGTTTGTCTACATTCTGAGACGAGCTATGCTCGCTCTATTTCTTACCTTCCACAATTCTCAATTGCAAGGGGCGAGCTGCGCTTGCTCTATTTCCAGTTTTTATAGAGTATAACGATGTCCTAATCTTTATATAGTATGAACAAATTCTGAACAAGGAGATTTATAGTAAAGATAACAAAAGAAAAGGGGGACGATGCGATGCATCTTCAAGTGACACATCTTCAAAAAGAATTTAAGGATAAAGTCGTTTTGCAGGATCTTTCCTTTGAGATTGAGTCAGGTACGGTTTGTGGTCTTTTAGGAGTAAATGGAGCGGGTAAATCAACTCTGATGAAAATCTTATTTGGACTAGAGCAAGCAGACAAAGGGCAGGTCTTGATGGATGGACGCCTATTGAACAAGGATAAAGATAGGGGCAGACTTTTAGGGGCTCTGATTGAACGTCCTGCTATTTATCAGAATTTGTCGGCATTTGACAATCTGAAAACGAAGGCTTTATTATATGGCATTTCAGATGAACGGATTTGGGAAGTTCTTAGGACGATTGGTTTATCAGATACTGGAAAGAAGCGTGCCAAGGCATTTTCACTAGGGATGAAGCAACGTTTGGGAATTGGCATGGCGATTCTCACAGAGCCAGCATTTCTGATTTTGGATGAGCCGACTAATGGATTAGATCCTGATGGCATTAAGGATTTATTGCAGTTGATTCGGATATTAAAAGAAAAGCAGATGACGATTCTTGTTTCGAGTCATCAATTGCATGAGGTGAGTCAAGTAGCAGATCAGATTTTGATTTTACATCAAGGGCGTATTTGCTATGATCGGAAAAGCCATCAAGAGGATGATTTGGAACAACTGTTCTTTCATATTGTACATGGAGGTGTGAGATGAAGGCTCTATTTCAATCTGAGTATCTAAAGTTGAAAGGATCAGGGCAGAAAAAGCTAGCTCTACTATTGCCTTTTTTAACGATAGCCATTGCCTTTCTGATAGGTAGTCCTTATATTTTAGAAAGTTTTGCTTTGTATTGGTGGGAGGCTTTATTTCTTTTTGTGTTGATTAGTTTGCTTTGTCTGTATGATTACCAGGCTGAAAAGCAAGCAGGTCAGTTTCAAAATGTGCAAGTAGGGTCATTGACTGCCAAAATTCGCTTGGTAAAGGGGCTATTGGTGGTGTACCAACTAGCTATTGCAAGCGGTTTTTTCCTGCTCTTTCTCTATCTTGTTTCGCTGGTATTTCCGACTATTCTTGCTCTTCATTGGCTGACCAATATCCTAGCTTTGTTTCTCGTACTCCTAACAGTCTTGTGGGATATTCCATTTTTATATAGTTGTTTTGGACACTTCAACCCCTACCTTATTTTAGTGGTAAATAGTTTTCTGTGTTTTTTAGTAGCACCTTTTATTGCACAAACGAAGTGGTGGTATCTATTCCCCTATACCTATCATTATCAAGTCATGGCCATTTTACTACAGATAAAGCCGTCGGGAGATAAGATGGCGCAAGCAAGCTCGATTGATTTGCTCTCTTTGCTGATGGCAATTGGATTCTCTATCATTCTTACTGGTTTCGGCATGGTTATCTGGATGAGAAAGAGGAAAGATTCATGACTATCTTAATGAGTGAATGGTTCAAAGTCCGTCAGTCGTATGCCATCTATTTTTTAGTCGGAATGAGTCTGCTAGAATGTGTCGCGATACCAACTTATCTAGCCTTTGTTCCAAGTTCCTATGCCTTAGATGCTGCGATTTATTTTCCGATGTTAGCGAATTGTCTTCTCTATACTATTGTGCCTATTTTGTTGGTTGAGCAGGAAAGTCAAGCAAATCACTTTCAAAATATTCACAGTACAGCAACTAGTTCCTACTTATGGGCTGCCAAGTTAACACTGGTAGATGGTCTGTCTATCCTACCAACCGTGCTCTTATGGTATTTTATTGGTGTCTTTGTCTACAAAGATATACCGTATTTGCTGATTGGTCTTGCGAGTTGGAGTTTGACGATCCTCGTCTATCACGTTCATCTACTGCTCAGTTTATTTCTAGCAAAGGGGATAAATTTTGCATTTGCTTTCCTTGAATGTTTGTTGCTCCTTTTTGCCAGTAATCGAACATTTTTAGGGCACTATTGGTGTCCAATAGTTCTGCCTGCTAACGCCATTATAACCTTGGATTGGTCTTATTTACTAACCTTATGGTGCTGGATCGTAGTGATAACTTGTATTGAACTCTATTTCATGCATTTCAACCGTTACCGCGTTTAGGAGGTGTCTTATGAAATAGAGAAAGGTCCTATTTCTGATTGTTGTGTACCCCTATGGGCAGAAAAGAGAGATGCTGTTTTGTTCGCAATAAAAGTATAAAACCCAGCTCATTTCCAGAGCTGGGTTGACTTGTTTTTATGAAAAAACTTAGTAATACTCACCTTGGCGGTAGTCCCATGAGTTGAAGTGGTCAGACAGGTGCATCATGATTTTATCAATATCAAGACCTTTACGAATGACGACAGGGCATGGAGAGATTGAGCGGCTGTCCTTTCCTTGCTCTGGGATGAGTTTGCCGTCAGCGTCTACCATAGAGACCATGACCCCTTGCTCATAACGGGTTTCAATAGTCTTATCGGGCTGGATAGAGGCCACATAATCGTCTGCTTCGATGACAAGATCAACTTTTGATGCGATACGCTCACCGATACCTTCGACCTTTCCGCGGTTACCTTTACCAGACGGGTTAGCAGAAGAAGCATAGACCATACGACCTTCTTTTTCCCACATTTCTTTAGCAATTTGCTCGCCGGCAACACCAAATTTAATGACAAAGCAGGAAGTCCCACGACTATCTGTCATCAATTCTTCACGGCCGTCACCGTAGGCTTTGAGTTTTGCATAGGCCTCTTCACGCCAAGGAAGGATACAACCGAGCAAAATATCTTCGTCCCAATGCTTTTGGTAGAAGGCTTCAATCTCGGGAGTCATTTGCGCTAATTCACGGAGTTCATCCATGCTGCCACATAGGACAACCCCAGGCTTATTGCGTTTGCGTTCCTTGGCATCAAATTTTCGTTCCAAACCAGCCTTATCAGCGGTCATGATAATATAGCCAACCTTGGTAGGGCAGACAATCACGCCCCCTTCTCCTTTGATAATGTCAAGTCCTTCTTGTGACAGTTGTCCGTCCCAGTGGATTTGTTTTGTCATACAATTAATCTCCTTGTCTAAATTTTCAGATAATTCAATTATATCAGAATTTTTCTGAAAATCAAGGATATTTTTCAAACTTATCCACCAGTCTTATCTGCGAGTAAAATTCAAAGTAGTTTATATGAAAGAGGTTGAGATAAACCAGGATGAGCGGGGCTCGCTCATCCACAAAAAATGTAGTTTGGAAAATTACGTATAAAAAGTGTCTGTCCTTGCTTCTTTTATAGCTTTAGCAGTTTGACGCATATCAATAGTCAGGGGAGTGACTATTGATACCTGAACCTAGAAATAAAGAAGTGAGGGTTGTCTGGTTTTTAAAACGTTGATAAATCAACATTCTAGTAGAGGAGGCTAGCGAACATTTCGCTAGCTCTATTTCCAACCTTTTACAATTCTCAATTGCAAGGGGCGAGCTGCGCTCGTTCTATTTCCAGCCTTCCACAATTCTCAATTGTGAAAGTTAGTCAACTTCTGGGGGTGGGAGTAAACGAATCCAGTGGATTCGTTTAGCCCGAACCTAGAAATAAAGAAGTGAGGTAAATCGATTCCTGCGAAATATCGATTTTTGTTCTGACTCCATTTTTTTATAGGCAGAAACTGCCTTTCCTTATAATTTGTTTTTCTTATCAAATGAGGAACAGTAGCTCTGGTTTTAGAAAAAAATTTTAAAAAAGAGAGCAAAAACTTGACAAATCGCTTGTTATACTACATATAACAAGGCTTGACTTTCCAGCCAAGCCTCTCTAAAAAGCTACAAAAAGGAGAAAAATGATATGAAGCAAAGATAAAGTTGTGAAATCCTTGCTTGAGCTACCGTCATAACGCTAGCTGTTATTTTTGCAACAATAGAAAGCGCTTACTAGATTGTTCGCTCAGCTACATAGCCAGAAACAGCGAAAATGATTCACTTGTTACTTTTCTAGTTATAAGTTGGCAGCGGACACAAAGTCAAGAACGACCAAAACTTGTGATGCCAGTGGCTAAAGCGCCCAAAGCTACTATGCTAGTATCTAAAAAAGCCAATGAGCAGAACAGGGACTATTGCTCAAATAGCTACTGTAAGTGTGGTGACAATGACAACTGCAGAAGGTCAAATAGTCGCTTACTCACGTGTAGGAGGCGCTAAATCCTACCAAACATTGGTTTACAAGATTCGTACTTGGCGGCATGCTCACAGGGGCAAAAAGATGGAGAGATTAGAGAGGATGAAAAGCAGGAAGATACCTATCTTAGTAGCACTTCGGTTTGGTATCTGAATCTTATCAGCTCAAAACTCATGTAGTGGCATATTTCCTGAGCGACTATCTATAAAATCATCGGCAGATAGGACTGAGGAGATGGAATAATGTTTGGATAACACATGGAATATTTAGGAGAAAGAAAATGGAAGTAACAAAAGAAATCGAGAAAAAATTTGCCGTAGCTGTCGTAACACCATGGATTAAAGGAAAAATGGATGTAGATAATTATAATATTATGATTGACATCCCTAATACTATCATTTTTGGTTTAGTTCCAGCAGGTCGTCGGAAATATACAACGCCACTGGGAAACGTTTCAAATGTTTATACAAGTTCTTCTTATAAATTAGGAAAAATCTTTATTGGCCTACTATTAGGATTATTTGGCTTGAATATGCTGAGAGAAAGTTTCTTAGCTGCTTTAGTCGTTTTAGCAGTTGCAGCACTTGTGATTGCTTCAGGTATTTTGACTGTTTTCAGCTATGAGAATAGCGGTAATTCTGTAACTATTCCACTCCCATTTTTCGAAGCGCATCATGCTCAAGAATTTGAAGAAAAAGTTATCGCTAAAATTAATAAATACAATGATGATCGCAATGGATTGCTCAACGCTCAATTAAATGCTCAGTTGATTAATAATCAGCAAGCTCAATCTACTCAACAGCTTGTCGATGCTTTGAAAAATCAAAACAACCAAGAATAGATTTTCAACGACTCTTTACAACTAGTCGTTGTGCAACAGAGTTAATGAAAATCGTTTCTTTCATCAACAACCGATTCGGAAATGTAAGGTAGGCGACGGCTAAGAAGCGACTTTTCAATGCCTGAAATGCCATTTGCCACCTCCTATATCATTTGAACTATTCGCTATAAAAATCAAAATCTGATTTGGCAACGAAACGATAGGCAATCTGGAAATAAGAAAAGTAGTTGCTTTTTCAACAATTCAGCAAGGTAAGTTAACGACAGAAGAAGCTGATTCTTGATGAGTAGTAGCCCAAAATGCAGCCGAAAGGTTTACTATCTGTCTAATAAATATATAAAGGAGATTTGTTTTATGGATACAAATCAAGTTGGAAACCTTTTTGAACAAATAAAGGCATTTGTTCAAAAAAATAAGGTAGCAGCTATCTCAATCGTAGTAGCAGTCATTGCAGTAGGTGGCGGCTACAATTTTTACCAGTCTCAACCCAAAAGTGTTGCCACTGCTGTTAACGTGGAATTTAGTGGTTATGACGGCTATGGCCAATTGGAGTACGATTCGCAAGAGATTAATGTGGAGATTCAGAGAGTTGCGTATCGCAGCGTAGGATTCAATAAAAATCAAGTTGAAGATTTGATAAACCGAGATCCATTGATTCTAGCGGAAATTTCTGCAAGCTCATCGTTGAACAGCAAATATAAGAAGGCAAACGCCATTATTTCAAGTGTTTCATACAATTTTGATAAGACTTCTGAATTAAGCAACGGGGATACCGTAACCTTATCAATTAGTCCGAAATCTAGTAAATCTCCGATTAAGAAAGAGACTAAGAAATTTAAAGTGGAAGGACTTGAAAAAACAGAGACAATCTCGACAAAAGCTTTGCTAGAAGAATATCCAGTTACATTCATTGGCTTTAATAACTATGGAAAAATCAAATTACCAACGGATAAAGATGGAAACCAGCTTTTTACCATTTCTGATACGAAGGAAAATTATAAAAATGGAGAGACAGTCCGCTTAGATGTTGCCCAATCCTATATATCAGGTTTAGAAAAAGAAGGTAAGAAACTAGAATCAAGTGAGATTGAAGTTGAAGTAAAAGACTTGAAGGAGATTTCTGATATTTCCAACATTACAGAAGCTCTCACCAAAAATGACAGCTATGCCAAATCAAAGTATGAAAATTCAGACTATGCAACCTATACTTTGGAAAAGCAATCAGATCATATTTCCTATAATGTTGCTTCATACAGCGATGCAGCTTCTGGTCAAATTTACCTAGTCTCTATTTATAAGATTTCAAAACAAGGTAAATACGATAACAGTGTACAGTATGCTTACTATGGCTATCGCTATTACGTAAATACTGATAATAGTTTGGACTTGGAGACTTCTAACAAGGTATATGGATATGAAACACAAGACCTTGAAAAACTTCGAGCAGAGCTGGAGACAGAGGGTTATAAAGAATATAAAGCATCTAGTGATAAGTAAAGCAGCTTGTCTAATCTTGTGCTAGACTCGAGTCACAATACCAAATTACTGTGCTGAACAACTTCCTTTATGAAACAATAAGGGGAGTTGTTCTGTGTCAAAATGCAGTTCAATATTCGTAAAAGGAGGTAGCGTTTGGAGTTATACTCGTCAGGAATCAACATCTGACGTTGTTAACTCACCTTACTGGCTCACGCTTCTATCTGCGGTTTCGTTACCTAGTCAGGTAATTTTTGGCCCAGTCTCGTTGATTTATCTCGTATCTATCGGAGCCAGACTGGCTTTTAAAGCCACATAATAAACGAAAAACGCGACCAAACGTCGCGTTTACACTTTTTAAAATGGTAATTTTCCAGCGAAAGCGCCCAATTTTTTCTGGGTTGTTTCATCGATTTTGGTGAGGGCTTGATTGACGGCTTGGATGGTCATTTCTTGCAAAGTTTCCAGATCGTCGGCATCTACCACCTCAGGCTTAAAATCAATGGTTATCAGCTTCTTATCACCTGTAAAGGTCACAGAGACCAAGTCTTGGGCAGATGTGCCTGTAAATTCTGTTGCCGCAAGCTCAGCTTGGCTTTTCTCCATTTGTTTTTGTAATTTTTGCGCTTGCTTCATCATCTGTTGCATGTTCATCATAGCTTTTTCTTCCTTTCCTTGTTTGCCTATTTCTTATTATACCATGTCAGACAGGGAATTCAAAAAAGAAATGCAGTTTTGTTAGTGGGGCTCTACAATATAAATCCTTTATTTTGTTGAGGTTTTCAATAGAATGGCCCATGACAGACGCATGAAGAAAATTTTTCCAAATTATTTCTAAAATATGATTTTTATTCTGAAATATTGAAAAACCAGACCCGTAATTGCCGAAAGCGAAACTTTCATGTAGTATTAAAGGATGAAAAACTAGAGAATTTCTCGAAAATCCTTCGAATTTTTTTAAATAAGGTTATCAAAGTAGGCGTTTTGTTGTTTTCACAACTTTTTCAACGAATGATTTTCTTCATGCGTCTGTCGTGAGAATAGCCTATTTTATATTGACGAAAGCGTTTTTATAGGGTATAATAAAAGAAACTGGTTATAACCACCAAGGAGGAAAAGCAATGTTTCATCTACCAAAAGAAGAATTAGAAAGATTTGGGGCTAGTATTACTGTCGCTGAGATTTATCAGCAACCAGATTTGTGGAAGGAAGCCTATCAACTCTACCATGACAAATTAGAGATCATTACAGCCTTTTTAAAGGATATTAAGGCTAAACATGATTTTATTCAGGTTATTTTTACAGGTGCAGGGACCTCCGATTTTGTTGGACAAACGATTGCCAATTATTTGAATCAAGTCAATGATACCAAGCAGATTCGGTTTATTACTATTGGATCCGTTGAGATTGTGGCTCGTCCACATGATTATCTACAAGCAGATATTCCAACGATTCTTGTGTCCTTTGCACGTAGTGGAAATTCTCCAGAGAGTTTAGCAGCTGTCGAAATTGCCAAACAATTAGTGGATACCTTATATCAAGTGACCATCACCTGTGCACCAGAAGGCAAATTGGCACAAGCGGCTGAAGGAGATGCTGCAAATCTTCTCTTACTCCAGCCGGCATTATCAAATGACAAAGGTTTTGCTATGACTGGTAGTTATAGTTGTATGTCTCTGACCGCCTTACTCGTCTTCTCACCAGAAACAGTAGAAGTGAAAGCAAGTTGGGTGGATACCATTGTGGCTCTTGGTCAAGATGTATTAGACAGAGAAGACGATGTGCAAGACTTGGTTGAACTTGATTTTGAGCGTGTCATCTATCTAGGTTCTGGTGGTTTCTATGGTCTAGCTCATGAAGCGCAGTTAAAAATTTTGGAATTGACAGCTGGAAAGATTGCAACCATGTATGAATCTCCACTTGGATTCCGTCATGGGCCAAAATCGTTGATTAATGAGAAGACTGTTGTCATCCTCTTTGCATCAAATGATGCCTACACTAGGCAGTATGATGTGGACTTAGTCAATGAAGTATACGGTGATCAAATCGCAACGCGTATTGTGGTACTTTCTGCTGACAAACTTGCAGGTACGGATGCTCCAAACTTTGTTCTTGCAGAAGGCGGTGTTGACTTGCCTGATGTATTCTTGAGTTTCCCATATATTTTATTTGGTCAAACTTTTGCGACTATGACAGCCTTGAAATGTAAGAATCTCCCAGATACTCCATCACCAACAGGAACAGTGAACCGTGTGGTACAGGGAGTGACAATCCATCCGTTATCATAAAATAAAAGACACACTATTGTTATCTGGATTGCGTACAGCTTCTGTGGTCATCAATAGTGTTTTTCTATCGTAATCTTTATTATTTTTGCTCACTACATGTTATGACATAAGAAAGACAATTAGAGTTGCAGAATTCAATAGAAAAAGTAGGAAACAGAATGTGTTTACCTACTTTTTTTGGCTCTATAATATCTGTAGTGGGTACGCCCGCCACAGAGATTATGGAGCCTTTTTCAGTGTAGAAAAAAAGTTCCATATGACCTATAATGAAAAGCGACAAAACTATCATTTAGAAAGACTCATATGGAACAACTAAATCTTATCACAAATTTTCTCAAAATGAAAGACAAAAATATCACTATCACTAATGAATGCGACATGGGAACACACTTAGAACTCCACGGTCACTTGGATTACACAGCCCCTAAATGCCCTTCCTGCAAGGGACAAATGGCTAAGTACGACTTCCAGAAAGCCTCTAAAATCCCCTACTTAGAAACTGCTGGCTACCCGCTACTTATCCGCCTTCGAAAGCGTCGTTTCAAGTGCAAAGACTGTGGGAAAATAGCGGTCGCTGAAACTCCTATTGTTAAGAAGAACCATCAAATCTCTGTCGCTGTCAACCAGAAAATCGCACAATTACTCATCGAAAAGCAAGCAATGACACATATCGCACACAGACTCTCCATTTCTACATCTACAGTTATTCGAAAACTCAATGAGTTTAAATTTGAAACGGATTGGGATAAGCTTCCAGAAGTCATGTCCTGGGATGAGTATGCCTTCAAGAAAGGGAAAATGAGCTTTATCGCTCAAGATTTTGACACAAATAACATCATCGCTATCCTTGATGGAAGAACGCAAGCAACCATCCGAAATCACTTTCTGAGATACCCTAGAAAGGTCAGAAACCGCGTTAAAATCATCACTATGGACATGTTTAGCCCTTACTATCAACTAGCCAAACAACTTTTTCCTCATGCTAAAATCGTGCTGGATCGCTTCCACGTTGTGCAACATCTCAGCCGTGCTATGAACCGTGTCCGTACCCAAATCATGAATGCTTTTGACCGCAAATCGCATGAATACAAGACGCTCAAACGCTACTGGAAACTGGTACAACAAGATAGCCGTAAACTCAGTGACAAGCGGTTTTATCGCCCTACTTTTCGCATGCATTTGACCAATAAGGAAATCTTAGACAAGCTCCTATCCTACTCAGATGAGTTACGACAACATTATGAACTCTATCAACTTCTTTTATTCCATTTCCAAGAGAAAAACTCAGATCATTTCTTTGACCTAATTGAGCAAGAAATAGCCACTGTTAACCCTATTTTCCAGACGGTATTTAAGACGTTTCTAAAGGATAAGGACAAGGTTTTAAACGCCTTGGAATTGCCTTATTCCAACGCTAAATTGGAAGCTACCAATAATCTTATCAAAGTCATCAAGCGTAATGCCTTTGGATTTCGGAACTTTGAAAACTTCAAAAAGCGGATTTTGATTGCCATCAATATCAAAAAAGAGAAGACCAACTTGGTCCTCTCTAGATGTTAGCTGACATCTACCCACTACAGTTGACAAAGAGCCCTTTTTTTATCTAGTTGTTTTGGAAAACAATCATCTTTTTTAGCTAGTAGATGCGGTTTTATTCATGCGGTAGAGTCAAAGTTGACTGTTCTAAGTCGACGGCTATTTGCCAGTCGCTGTTGTCACGAATGGTGCACTCAAAGTCTGTTGTGTATAGCACCAGTCGTAGTGTGCTATCTTTGCTGAATTTGTAAATGGTTGGCTGCAATTCCCATTCAATGTCCATCCATTCGTCAGCAGGTACTGCTTCGATGGTCAAGAGATCCGTACGGTTTTGTAAGTTTAGGTAGCCCTTGCTGACCACACGGTAGAGGCTTTCTACAAATGGAAGTTCCATTAGATTTTCAGCAGCATAGAAGCGACCATTATCAAGGCTAGCACGGACTTTCATACTAGGGATAGGTGCGAATCGCTTGTTGGCTCCAAAGTCTAGCAATTGAGCAGAAAGAAGTCCTTTTGCTACGCTTGATTTGACGCGGAGATGAAGGCATGCTCGACCATTTAGCTGTAGCTCTTCTGTGATAGGGATGTCAATTGTAATTTGCTGGGCCTTATCGTCAAAGAGGTCTTGTAGGAAGCTCGGATAGGCCTTGCCGTATTTGGTAAATTGCTCCTCAGGATATTGGTTGGAAATGGTGTTCATTCCTTTTCCAAGAGGGAATAATTCTTCCTTTTGTCCCCCAAATTGCTCTAGTTCTACCCAACTTTGCTCTGCACTGTTATCTTGCCAAATGACCTTAGGAAGCTGATAGTGATTCTCTTGGTCGAGCAATCTTTTTGTGAGCAGAGCATTCATCGACTCTCTAAAATCAATAGACTGCCAATTGTTCATGTAGACATGTGCCCCATTGTGGAAAAAGAGGTGTTTGGCCACATGGTCTGGCAGAGCATGGAACATATTCCACACATGAATAGGTTTCACATTCCAATCTTGTGAGCCGTGGGTAAAGACGACCTCGCATTGGACCTTATCTGCATGGAGGAGATAATTTCGGTCATGCCAATATTGATTATAGTCGCCTGATGTGCGATCAAGTGCCTGTATTTCAGCTTCAAATGCAGTTTGGTATTGGGATTTGCTACGTAAGAAATCACCTGCTTGTAGGCTCCGAGAATAGGTGAGAGCTGTTAAACTATCCAAGTCTTCACCAGGATACCCTCCAGGACTTGTCACCAATCCGTTTTCACGATAATAGTCATACCAGGAAGAAATCCCAGCTTCAGCAATGATGACCTCGAGACCTTCTACACCTGTTGTCGCAAGGGCATTTGACAGGGTACCCAAATAAGATAAGCCAGTCGTTGCCACCTTTCCATTTGCCCAGTCAGCCTTCACAATTTGTGAGCGAGTGTGATCTGTATAGGCTCTTGCACGACCATTTAACCAATCAATGACAGCCTTAAAGCTATAAACTTGCTGGTAATCACCGGATGTCATCATACCTGTTGAACCGAGAGTTCCAACACCTGATACATGGATACTCGCAAAGCCACGAGCTAAGAAATAGTCATTGAGTGAGTAAGAGCTGATATGGCCGACCTTCTCAGTTGCAGTGCTAGTAGGAAGCGGGCGCTCATCAGCAGGGAGAGTTTCGATATCGGTTGGCGTAACTGTAATGGTGTGGGGCGCTTTGGTAGCTAATTGGCCTTCCATGTTGTGAAGAGCCTTGTCGCTGGCTTGGTCGTTGACTCCTTGATGATAGGGACTATTGGTGATGACAGCAGGAACTTTTCCTGAAAAAGCAGGGCGTAAAATAGATACCTTGACAATATCTGTCTGTCCGGATTTGGTCGTATCAACGGGTGTTTCAACATACACGACTTCACGGATAATCTGATTTGTTGCAAAAGTTGCTAAGGATTTTCCGTTGAAAAAATGGTAGGTTTGATCCTCTGGGATTAGACCGTCGCTGATTAGTTGATCAATGAGGGTATTGCCAGACTTGGTGCGTGTTGCGAGTAATTGGTAGAGATTTTCAATCAGATTGCCGTAGGTAATCGGAAATTGCGTTCTTGACACAAAGTCCATGACGTCTAGATAGTCGACTCCAGGGACAAAGCCCAATAACTGGAAAGCCACCTGATAAAAAATCTGAGGATCTAATTCGCTCTCTGATTGAAAGAAGGTCAAGAGGTCCGTCTCCCAGTCAGCGATGTGATTGGACAAGGTGATATCCGTATTGGTCGTCAAAAAGAAAACCTTACGGACAAAGTGTTCCAAATTTTCCTTGTTGCTCACTTCAGGTTGGAAGGCAAATCCTAGGCTTTCTAACTCTGCTAGCATGTCTTTTTGGGATGTTTGGATATAAGAAAATTGATTAAAACGCATACATTCTCCTAAATGTTAAAATAGTCTTTACATTACCTATTATAGCTGATACAATAGTGTTTGTCTAAAACTTAATGGAGGAAACGAAAAAAATGGACGTAGCGGTACATGTAAAGTACATTACAGAATTTCTTGCGACAGCGCTCATGATTATTATAGGGAACGGGACTGTAGCAAATGTTGATTTAAAGGGCACAAAAGGAAACAACTCAGGTTGGATCTTGATTGCTATTGGTTATGGGTTAGCGGTCATGATGCCGGCCTTGATGTTTGGGAACGTTTCTGGTAACCACATCAACCCAGCCTTTACAATTGGTTTAGCCGTATCAGGTTATTTTGATTGGGCCTTGGTTCCAGGTTATATTGCAGCACAGTTTCTTGGTGCGATGGCAGGTCAAGCAGTGGTTGTTGGCGTTTACCGCCCTTACTTCTTGAAGACTGAAAATTCAAATCATGTCTTGGGATCATTCTCAACGATTT
The DNA here is from genome assembly GCF_001623565.1 of Streptococcus marmotae. NCBI lineage: Bacteria > Bacillati > Bacillota > Bacilli > Lactobacillales > Streptococcaceae > Streptococcus > Streptococcus marmotae. The sequence goes on from NZ_CP015196.1 coordinate 986,451, forward strand.
CAGCATTAGATGACGGCACGACAGCTAGCCGTAAAGCATCATGGGTCAACGGATTCTTGAATGAGTTCTTCGGGTCATTTGTCTTGTTTTTTGGTGCGATGTCGATTACAAAGCACTACTTTGGTGCAGAACTTCTTGGCTTCTTAGCAGAACAAGGTGCAGATTTATCAGATGCAGCAGCAAAAATGCAAATCACACATTACTTGAACCCAGGATTGAACGTAGCTCATATGGGACTAGGTTTCTTGGTAATGGCGCTTGTAGCAGCAGTCGGTGGCCCAACTGGACCAGCGCTTAACCCAGCTCGTGACTTGGGTCCACGTATCTTGCACCAATTATTGCCACAAGCTGTTCTTGGTCAAGCAAAAGCAGATTCAAAATGGTGGTATGCCTGGGTACCCGTTGTTGCACCAATCGCAGCAGGTATCAGCGCTATTGCACTTTATAAACTAATCTACGGATAAAACAAATGAGGTCTTTAGGACCTCTTTTTGTATGCAAAACAATGGAAAATTTGCCTAGATTTACAGTCAATTATTTGTAAAATTTATCGTTTTCCTTTACAATAGAGAAGTATCGAAGTAAGGGAAATGGGGAATGATGAAAGAGAAAAATATGATTCCTGCGATTCGAATTAACAATCGTAGGATAAATCAAGCATTTTTAGAAGGCCATCTAGGTTTTAAGACCCATCTGGAAGATGGCGCCTTTGTTGAACTAGGTGCGACTGCAAGTGCAGTAACCAAGTTGGTCTTGATTGAGTCGCCAAGTATGCGGACAAGGGCTGTTGTGGGCTTGAAAAAGCTCCATAAAGTCGTAATTCAGGTAGTAAATCCGTTAGAAATTGAAGCCTTGCTAGCACGTGGTAGTCGCTTTACCAAACTCTATAAAGGGGCTAATGGCTATGCCTTTGAAAGTATATCGCCAGAAAATGACACTTTTTTGCTTCATGCAGAAGAAGATGTAACAAAACTTGTGGAGATCTTGCCACCAGTAGCCTTTCGCTCCATGGAGGATTTTGAGAAGTTAACAGATTTCTCTGTTGAAAAAATTATTCTCAATACTCCTCAGCCTGAGGTCAGTCGTGCTTTCTATCAAAATATCTTACCAGGACAGGAAGTAGTAGCCTTTCGTGAAGCTGTTGGACAGGACTTATTGGCGGAAGCAGGAAAAACATGGGATATCGATAGTTTGCGGATTCCAGTTGCTGCTGATATGGATTGGTCAAGGTTGGAGGAGAAACTGCAAGTTCCTTTCTTTAAAGACAAGAAAGAGCGCTTTTTACAGACCAGCGATGGAAGCAATATTGAACTGTGGTTTGAAAAATGAAGGCTATCTTAGAAAAAATTGAGCAGCAGATGGCTGAGCGTTTATATCGTGGTGCTAGTTTAGCCCTCTATCACCACGATAGCTGGCACGATTACTATATCGGCCATAGCGAAGAAAATGTCGTGACTCAAGCAGGATTGATCTATGATTTGGCATCTGTTTCCAAGGTTGTCGGAGTAGGCACAGTCCTGATTTTTTTGCTAGAAGAAGGAATTATTGCGCTGGATAAGCCATTAAAAACCTACTATCCACCATTTCATGATGCCAGTATTACCCTTCGCCAACTGGTCACTCATACGACAGGGATTGATCCCTATATTGCCAATCGAGATAGTTTAAGTTTTGAAGAGCTGAAAGCGGCAATTGACCAGATTCAGGTGACGGCTGATAAGGATTTTCACTATACTGACATCAACCTAATTTTGCTTGGCTTTATGTTGGAAGAATTACTGGGGCAGCCCCTTGATAGAATCTTACAGGAGCGTGTTTTTACACCATGGAGCATGGCAGAAACACAATTTGGACCAGTTCAGTCGGCTGTGCCAACGGTCAAGGGAGAGCAGGCAGGTTTGGTACATGATCCCAAAGCTAGGTTGCTAGGGCTTCATTGTGGCTCAGCAGGTCTCTTTTCGACATTGGCAGACTTGAAAAGCTTTCTCAACCATTATTTGAAAGGGAAATTTGCGAGGAATTTGGCTCAGAATATCAGTTTCTCAAAACCCCGTTCAATCGTTTGGAATCTTGAAAATGGCGGTTGGCTAGACCATACAGGTTATACAGGTCCTTTTATCATGGTCAATCCTGAAAAGCAATTGGCAGCCATTTTTCTCACCAATCGCACCTATGATGAAGATAATCGTCCCTTGTGGATTGAGAAGCGAAAAGAGCTGTATCAAGTGATTGTCGAGACCTTGGAGCAAAGTCTCTAGCATAGGATTGACCCCGGTAGCATGAAATAGAAAGAAGAGCAAGAGGGAATTTACAAGCACTCTTGCTCTTTTATATAGATATCACTTACAATGTGAAACACAAAAAGCAGTCCTGAGCAATCAGGGCTGCTTTTTTATATTAGTTACCTGAAATTTCGCGAGCAGCATCGTCCATTGAAAGAACTTCGTGGAAGACACGTTGTGTCAATTCAGTTTTTTGTTCCTTAGTGAGGTACTTGGTGTTTACACAGTAACCAGAGATACGTACGATAACGTCTTCACCGTTCATAATCTTGTCATAAACATCTTGAAGGTCCATAACGTTCAAGTTAACGTGTTGTCCACCATTTTCAAAGTAACCATCAAGGATTGTTACCAAGTTGTTGACTTGCTCATCGAATGTCTTACCGAGTGCTTTTGGTGATACTTGAGTTGTCAATGAAATTCCGTCATTTGCATGTTTGAAGTTCAATTTAGACAATGAGTTCAAGTTTTGTAACCAACCACCGCGAGATTTAGATGTTGGGTTTGCACCTGGTGGGAAGAATTCCACTTTAGAAGTGTTAACAGAACCATCTTCATTGAGGAATACTCCACGGTGAACAGGTGAGTTAGCGGTTTGTTTAGAGTAAGCAACGTTAGAAGTGATAGTCAAGATAGAAACAGTTGCTTCTGCGTTCTTGTACAATTTATGTTTGTTCAAGCGTGAGAAGAATGCTTCCATGAGCCATTTTGCAATGTCATCTACACGGTCATCATCTTCACCGTAACGTGGGAAGTCACCAGTTACTTCGTAGTCGTAGATGAAGCCATCTTCGTCACGGATTGGTTTTACTTGTGCGTATTTAATCGCAGAAAGTGAGTCAACTGTATTGGCAAATCCACAGATACCGAATCCCATGTTTGCACGAAGGAAGGTTGGCAAGAATGCCATTTGTACTGCTTCGTAGTTGTACTTGTCTGTCATGTAGTGGATGATGTTCATCGCATCTACATAGGTATCAGTCAACCAGTCAAGTGCTTTTTCAAAGTTTTTGATAACTTCGTCGTATTCGAAGACTTCAGAATTGTTTGGCTCTACACAGTCAAATACTTTGTAGTCTTTGTGTACATCGTCATAACCGTTGTTCCAGCTTGAAAGAAGGGCTTTAAGAACGTTTACGCGAGCTCCGAAGTATTGGATATTGTGGCGTTTGTCTTCGCTTTCTGGATCAAGTGGTGATACACAGCATGAGATACAGCTCATTTCGCCGTATCCGTCTTTGGCCATTGTTGTTACACCTTCGTATTGGATAGAAGAGTGTTTGTGGCTCATTGACATACAGTAGCGACGGAATGAATATGGAAGTTGGTCAGACCAAAGAACAGTCAAGTTTGGTTCTGGAGAGTTACCGATGTTGTCAAGCGTGTTCAAGAAACGGTAGTCCATTTTTGTAACACGGTGACGGCCGTCGTTACCCATACCTGCCATAGAAGTTGTAAGGAAAGTTGGGTCTCCTGAGTAGATTTCGTCAAATGCTTTTGTACGTGCAAATTTAACAGTACGGAGTTTCAATACGAAATCATCTACGAATTCTTGGATTTCTGATTCAGTAAAGGTACCGCGAGCCAAGTCACGTTCTGCATAGATGTCAAGTACGATTGGCACACGTCCAAGTGAGGTTGCAGCACCGTTAATCACACGACATACTGCCATGAAGGCGATGTTTACCCATTGGATAGCTTCTTTTGTATTCAAAGCAGGACGGCGTACATCTACACCATAGTGGTCACCCAAGCGAACAACTTGTTGCAATGCTTGGTATTGCATGTTGATTTCTTCACGAAGACGGATTGATTCTTCGTCGATTTCATTGATAGAGTTCCAGTCTGCAACTTTTTCTTCCATCAAGTAGTCAGCTCCATAAAGGGCAAGACGAGCGTACATACCGATGATACGTCCACGTGAGTAAGCATCTGGAAGACCAGAAACGTGGTGAGAGTGGCGCGCACGGCGAATGTCAGCAGTGTAAGCACGGAAGATACCATCGTTTACAGTTGTGGCATGTTTTGTGTAAATTTCATGAAGAAGTGGGTCAGGAGTATAGCCGTTTTCAATCAATGTTGTTTCAGCCATACGGATACCACCACGAGGCATGAAGTTCAATTTGAACAACTCATCGTTTTGGATACCGAAGATTACTTCATTATCTTTATCGATGAAACCAGCTGGGATATCGGCGATAGAAGTCGCACGGTCAATATCCATTGGGAAACGAGTGTCTTCGTATCCTGCTTTTGTTTCTTCGATGATTTTCTTGATGTGGAGAGAGCGTTCCGTTGGACCTGCAAGGAAACTTTCGTCTCCATCGTATGGAGTGTAGTTAGCTTGAACGAAGCGAGTTACACTAGCTTTATCTTGCCAGTCAGTACCTTTGAAACCTTCCCAAGCTTGGGCAAAAATGTCTTCAGTTACATTTTTTGTTTTAACTTTTGTTGACATGAGGGTTCTCCTTTTAAATTTAGGCGCCATGCGTCTTTATGCCTATTATTATACCACTTGAGACCACTTTCTACAAGGCTAAAATACTTGAAAATAAATGAAAAGAATTGCAATAGTCTTACATTTTTTCACACCTATTTTCATTTAGTGTATAGCGAATTTTAGCGGAAATAAAAAAGATGCGGTATACTAGAGAAAAGGTGGTAGACGGTATGCTTATTTTTCCTTTAATCAATGATACTTCTCGAAAAATTATCCACATTGATATGGATGCTTTTTTTGCTGCCATTGAAGTACGAGACAATCCTAGCTTGAAAGGAAAGCCAGTGATCATCGGCCATGATCCTCGTTTGTCTGGAGGTCGTGGAGTTGTTTCAACCTGCAATTATGAAGCCAGAAAGTTTGGCGTCCATTCGGCTATGAGTAGTAAAGAAGCCTATGAGCGTTGTCCACAGGCGATCTTTATTGCGGGAAATTATGAAAAGTACCAAGCAGTAGGACAGCAAGTGCGGGAGATTTTTCATCGTTACACAGACTTAGTAGAGCCGATGAGTATTGATGAAGCCTATTTGGATGTGACAGAAAACAAAAAAGGTATTAAATCTGCGGTAAAAATTGCAAAGCTCATCCAGCATGATATCTGGAATGAACTACGCTTAACTGCTTCAGCAGGTGTATCTTATAATAAATTTCTAGCTAAAATCGCTTCAGATATGGAAAAACCGCATGGCTTGACCCTTATTTTGCCAGATGAGGCAGTCGCTATTCTATCCTCCTTACCTGTCGAGAAATTTCATGGGGTGGGTAAGAAAACAGTCGCAAAGTTACATGAGATGGGAGTTTATACAGGTAAGGATCTTCTTGACATTTCAGAGATGACCTTGATTGATACCTTTGGTCGTTTTGGCTATGATTTATACCGCAAGGCGAGAGGGATTTCCAATTCTCCTGTCAAGGTTAATCGTGTTCGCAAGTCAATCGGCAAGGAACGAACTTACCGTAAGCTCTTGTATGTGGAAGCCGATGCTAAAAAGGAGTTAGCAAGTCTAGCTAATCGAGTAGCGGATAGCTTGCAACGCCAGCGGAAAAAAGGAAGGACCATTGTCTTGAAAATCCGTTATGGAGACTTTACAACCCTCACCAAGCGAGTGAGTATGGCTGAAGCAACTGATCAAGCCGAAGTCATCCATCAGCAAGTGGAAAAAATACTGGAGCATATCGCTGATTGGAGTAAGGGGATTCGTCTGCTAGGAGTGACAGTTACGAATTTTCATGAGCAGGTGGAAGACTAGAGAAGCAATTCTTTCTTCCTATTTATATCTATTTTAAATCAGTATAATGATATATACAAACAATGTCAAAGGTGGTACAATAAAAGAAAATGCCTAAGGAGGCTGTTGTGTCATGATTCATTTAGTTTGTCCGAATCCTGCTTTAGATCGAACGCTGTTAGTGGAGCGAATTGAGAAAAATATTCCGCTTCGTCCGAGTGAAGTAAGGGAATACCCTGGTGGAAAAAGTTTCAATGTTGCGTATGCTCTCAAGGAAAATGGGGAATCAGCGTATGTGATTCATACCATTTTGGGAGGCCGAATCGGTCAGTATATTCAAGACTTGAACGCAGATAAGGGCAATGCCTTACAGGTTGTAGAAAATTCGCAAAATACCCGTACCTGTAACATTTATATGGAAACAGAGACAGGCGATGTGACCCTATTTTATGAGAAGGGCTTGGATTTGACAGAAGACCTGCTAGCCCAATTTACCAAGCAATTAGAAGATTGTCTTTCAGAGGGAGATTGGTTGGTCTTTTCAGGCAGTTTAATGAAGGGCATGCCAGATGATTATATCAAGCAATTGATTGACCGCCACCCAGGAGTTCATACGATTGTGGATACCAGCGGAGCAGCTTTGCGAGCAGCCTATCAATCAAAACCTAGTTTGGTCAAGATTAACAATGAGGAACTCAAGGATATTTACCCAGAATTGGATGAGAAAGATCCAGAGCAGATTTTAGCGATTTTAAAAGAAAAAACACCGCATGAAAATATGATTGTCACCATGGGGGCTAAGGGAAGTTTAGCCAAGATAGGGGATCGTTTTTTCCGAGTAGCTCCTCTGCGGGTTGAGGCATTGAATCCGATTGCGTCTGGCGATTTCTACTTGGGAGTCTTGGTCAAGGGCTTGAGCCGCAAAGAAGCCCCTGAGCGCTATCTTAGTGAGGCAGCGGCTTTTTCAGCAGCCAACTGCTTGCAGTATTTCCCAGAGGTGGACAAAGAGCAGTACAAGGCATTACTCGAAAAAGTAACGGTTGAGGAATTGTAGAATAGGAAGAGTCGTATGGGATGAAGGACCAGAGTTCTTTTTCTACAGCTTCTGGCACAGATACCTTACATTACGTGGTTCTTCAGGTGACGCTAAAAGAGAAATTTTTGGGAACAGGTTCTGGGAATTTAACGGAATTAGAAGACGTCATCAATCGGCAAGTTCAAAAAGGCTACAGGCTTCATACGATTACAACAGCTAATGGTGGAAGCAAAGGCTTGGGTGGGGGAGATCGTATCCAGGCTACCATGGTCTTTGAAAAGATTGTCTAAACCAGATAAATAAAAAGTAGCCGGATTTAAGACCGGCTATTCTTTATATCGTTTGACTATCCTATTTGGTCACTGTTCCAACAGTTACTTTTCCGTTGATCGTTTTGATGATGAGTTTATTTTGGGCGTTTTGTGGACCAGATTTTGCTGTTTCACCGTCTTTGTTTTTTTCTATTTTGAGGTCTTTATACTTTGTTCCGACTTCGATCCCCATTTGGTCGAGGTGTTCTGTTTGAAATTCTTTTTCTCGAAGCTTTGCTTCCTCATCTTGTTCGTCTGTTTCAGAGTTGTTATAGTGACCGGGATAGTAGTAAGTGTCGTGTAGCTTTTCCCAGTCATAGGTAACTGTCACATCGAGTTGGGTGTCTTTTTGACTCTTGTCAGATAGTTCGACATTGACTTCAGAGTGGTCGAGGTCTGTTGTTTCTAGGTTCGTTGTACCGAGAATGCTTGTATTTTGCAGATGAACTGTACGGGCTTGGCGTAGGGTGACATTTTCCAGAGTGCTATCTGTATAAAATTGTGTTGCAGTGGCTGCATCAATCGTCATGCCTTTCAAATGCGAATTGCGAAAGGAGATTGCTGCGCCACTAAACGCGTTAAGTTGCCCATTTTCCAGTTTGACATTCTCAGCCTCGATAAAGCCACCCCAGTTAAGGTTTTTGATGTGGACCTTATGGAGCAATAAAGAATCCATATAGTTCCAGCCGCTTAATTTTTCAAGTGTTTTTCCTTTGGGAACAAGGATAGTCAATTCTCTGAGTTCGTGATTGCGTCTCATATTGATAGCCAATTCTTGTCCTAAAAATTGCATGATACCTTGGATATGGAATTTGGGATCTTTTCCCTGGATAGTGAGGGTATGATTGTCCTGTTGCAAAGAGAGGGACCGGTAACGGAAATTATCAAAATTGGCATAGCGGACATGGAATTGATTATCTGGGGATTCGTCTATCTGAACTGTCCGCGTTTGGGCATCAATCGTGATTTCGTTGATGTCTTTGTAGGTTTCTTCTGTTAAGCTAGGAGTAGCAATGGCTTGGATATCTTCAATACCTCCCATAAAGTAGCCAACACCGCAAAGAATTAAGCCTGAAATTAAAGCAATAAAGCCGGTTAATAGGGTGATCGTAACTTTCTTTTTCATGCTGTTTTACCTCGCTTTAAAATCCAGTGAAAGAGGAATCTGACTAGGCGACCTGACCAGTAGGCAAAGAGTCCTGTGATAATGTAGAGAATAGCTGCGCCACCGATAAGGCCAATTCCTGTACCAAAGCCCATGAGAAAAGCTGGGAGGGATTGACCAAGGAGACTAAAGGCTTCCCAGATAAAGTAGCCACCTGTCACGATGAGCCCAAGTCCTAACAGAAAGGCTGAGAGGATGAGTCCTGCAACTCCTGCGATTATCAGAAAGAGTATACCGATTAAAAGGAGCAGCAAAGGAATAGCAACAGGAAGTGACAAGAGTGCAACTACCGCGAGCCAAATGGTTTTGGTTTTGCTTTTTCGTTCTGCGGTCATTTCTTCTTCGATATGACGGTCAAGGATGTTGTTGATAATGTCGCTCGCGGCTTCTTTTGGAGAGCCTAATTCTTCAATCAAGGCTGCTTCACCTTCTGGACCTGCATCGTCAAAGTACTCCTTAAAATAGTTGACGGCTGCCTGATATTCTTTGTGGGGCAATTTTTTCAGGTGTTTTTCTAACTGCTCCATGTATTCAGTTCTTGTCATGACGAATGCTCCCTTCTATAATGCCATTGATTGTAGCTGTGTATATATCCCAATCTTCCTTGAGTTTGACTAGTTGCTCGTGTCCTAATTGGGTTAAACCGTAGTATTTGCGCGTGCGTCCCTGGTATTCTTGGGAATAGGTAGCCAAATAATCATTCTGTTCCATTTTTTTTAAAATGGGATAAAGGGCAGATTCCTTGATATTGGCAATGAGCTTAATTGTCTGACTGATTTCATAACCATAAGAATCCTTGGATTCTAGAATCGCTAGGATGAGAAACTCTGTCAGCACAGCGGGGACAGGAAAGTACATTTCAAGACCTCCTTTGCTTTGGTCTATTTTAAGCATGAATTGTTATTTGATATATATCGAATTTTATTATATATCAAATATACACCTATAAATTAAAAATGTCAATAGATTTTATATGAAAAACAGTAAAAAGAAACTGAAGAAACGGAATGGTCTCTTCAGTTGGGATTAGCTATTTCTTAAAAAATGCCTGAATATCTTCTTCTGTAAGGCCAATCATGGGATCGATGGTCAGGAGATTTTCTTCGGTGAGAAGATAGGCTTCAGGTTTATCTTCTTCTTCGGTGGATATTGGTGCAGTTTCGTGAGGTAATTCTGCATGCCCAGTATCAAAGCGTTCTTTGAGGTAGGTTTTCCGAGTTGTTCCCGCATTTTTAACAGCATAGTCAAAGGCGCTGTAATCTCCCAAGAGAATGAGTTTGCTTTTTGAACGAGTGATGGCGGTGTAGAGGAGGTTTCGTTGGAGCATGCGGTAGCTAGTTCGTGTGATGGGTAAAATAACTACCTGAAACTCGCTCCCCTGTGATTTGTGGATAGACATGGCGTAGGCCAACGTGATTTTGTACCATTCATTTCGTGGATAGACTACCTCGCTACCGTCAAAGTTAATGGTCAGTTCATCTTGCTTGGAATCCGTATACTTGGCAGGCAGGAGATCGGTAATGTACCCCAAGTCTCCATTAAAGACATTGGCTTCGGTATCGTTGACCAAGTGAATGACCCGATCACCCTGACGAAAGTGGACATCGTTTTGGAGAAATTCAATTTGGCCTTCCTTCAAGGGATTGAGGAGAGCTTGAGTGGTGATATTGAGCTGGTCAATGCCTGCCTGACCTCGGTACATAGGGGCTAGGATTTGTACTTCTTGGGCCTTGATTCCTGACTGGACGGCTGCGCTGACAATGCGATCAATCAAGGCAGGAATTTGCTCGTTTTGGGCTTCAAAATAGGAACGATCAGCTTTTTTCTCTCGGAAATCAACAGGAAGTTGTCCTTGGCGGATATGGTTGGCCAAGGTGACAATCGTTGAATCGTCTGACTGGCGAAATATTTTTTCGAGAGTAATGCTCGGAATAGCAGGAATTTTCAGCAAATCAGCCAAGACTTGACCGGGGCTGACAGAGGGTAATTGCTCAGCATCCCCCACAATTAAGACCTGAGTATTGGAAGAAATATGCTGAAAGAGCTGATTGGCGAGCCAGGTATCCACCATGGAAAATTCATCAATAATGATAAATTCAGCGTCTAGATACTCGTCGCGGTAGCTTTCTTCTTGCCCTTCTGTCAAGCCAAGATGCCGGTGAATGGTCGCACTCGGTAGGCCTGTTAACTCATTCATGCGCCTAGCTGCTCGACCGGTTGGTGCAGCTAGTAAAATTGGACAATCCCCTGTTATCTTGGTCAGATTGATACCATGTAGCATGGCGTAAATGGAAATAATGCCATTGATGACCGTTGTTTTTCCAGTCCCTGGTCCTCCTGTTAGGATAAAGAGGGGATTGTTGAGAGCTTGGTGAATGGCCTGTTTCTGAATGGTATCGTATTGAAAGCTAGACTGCTCCTCGACTTCTGCAATGGCTTGGTCAATCTTTTCTGCAGAAAAGGTCTGGACTTCTTGTTTTTCGAGTAAACGATTGAGTTGCTTGTGGATACCTTGTTCTGCAAAGAAGAGGGAATTATCGAAGATTTTGGTGTCAATCTGTTGGACCTTACCGTCTTGAATGAGTCCTGTCAATTCTTGAGCAACCAGAGCTGGGTCAAGTTCAATCTGGCGTGCTGTTTCAAGCACCTCTAGGGTGTGTTCCAGTAAATCGCGTGCTTCCACATAGGTGTCACCCGTCTCCATGGACTGATGAAGCAAACTAAAGAGCATAGCAGCTCGGAAGCGCTGGGGAGAATCGTTTGCAATTCCTAAGTTTTCGGCAATTCTATCGGCAATCGTGAAACCGAGTCCCTGAATATCTTCAACCAGTTGATAAGGATTTTCAGTAATAGCATCTAGTGTTTTTTCCTTGTAGTGGTCCTGGATTTGAAAGGCTAGTTTGTTAGGAATACCGTATTCAGCTAGTTTTGCGAGGGTCACTTCCGTTCCATAGTTGAAGTGTAATTTTTCCAGAAAGGCCTGACGGTGTTTGGCAGAAAGTCCCGTAATTTGCGTTAATTTCTCGGGCTCAGCAAGAATATGATCAATGGTATTTTCACCGTAGAGTTCGACAATTTTTTCAGCTGTTTTCCGACCGATCCCCTTGAATTGTTCGCTTGAAAAATATTTGATTAGCCCTGCAGCAGTTGGTTTGCTTCGTTCATAGCGGGTGATTTGGAGCTGCTGACCATACTTGGGGTGGGTGACGAGGTGACCATAAAACTGATAATCTTCCCCTTCAATGACATCAGCGATTGTACCTGTAACGATGATGTCATAATCTTCGTAGTCACTATCGGTGTCGTCGATTTCAAGCAGGAGAATCTTATAAAAATTGGAGGGATTTTCAAAAATAATCCGATCGATGGTTCCTGTAAAATAGAATTCGCTCATAGTATTTCCTTATGGTATCTGGGTAATGAAAATCCCAAGCTCAGACGTCAGATAAGAAAGAATGCAACGTTTAGCTTGGGAGTTCTAATTAGAATGATTTGATGCGTTTGATAGGCCAGATGCGGAAAACAATTTTCCCTTTAATATTCGTCCGCTTAAATGTGCCGACACTACGACTGTCTAAGGACACGAGACGGTCATCACCTAGCAGATAATACTGTCCGTCTGGTACCTGTGTCGTAAATGTTGGATTGAAGTGTTCATCTTGGGTGAAGGCTTGAGCGGCTTGCGCCCGCTCTTGGAATGATTTATTGTAGGAGTAAGTTGATTGCAATTTATCTTGGGCAAAGGCAGCCTTGTACTCATCAAGATACGGCTCAGGGACTTGTTCGCCATTGATATAGAGCGTGTCATTTTCATAGTGAATCGTATCACCTGGCAGGCCAATAATCCGCTTGACAATGAGCTTTTCCTTACCGCTATCGTCTGTTTCGCTGGCTACGACGATGTCAAATCGGTTGACATCTCCGACTTTGAGCAACACTAATTGTTCATTATCATAGAGTGTCGGATCCATTGAATGCCCCTCCACGCTAACAAGATTCCAGAGAAAGATCTTGGAAAGGATAATGAATATAGTAACAAGGGAGAACAGTCCCCATTCTTTCAAAAAACGTTTCATAGTTGATACCTCATTTACGATGTGATAAAAGCGCCTGTGCCTTTTGAGTATTGGCAAAGTGCAATTTGGCGGTTTGCTCAAGTCCAGCCATGCCAAATTGAGACAGAATATCTCGAGCAACGTGGTCTGATTGTTTTCCTGCACCCGATGGTAGCTTGCGCCCAACTGTTTGACCTAACTGAGCTAGATTTTCCAAAAACATGGCGCGTGCGATAATCGATGATACAGCGACAGCTAGGTATTTTCCTTCGGCTTTTTCTTCTAAGGTGACAGGATTTAGGAAATGATTGCTTTCCTGCGCCAGGTAGCGGTTGTAGTTTTTCTTGCTAGTAAAAGCATCGATAACAATTTCTTGTGGCTGCACCCCTTTTTGTAGGAGCAAGAAGATAGCCTGATTATGTAGCGCAACCTTGACAGAAACTGCATTGTAGCCCTTCTCGATGACTTCATTGTATTTCTTTGGAGTCAATAGCAGAGCTTGGTGCGTGATCTTTTCCTTTAATACCGGTGCGATTTGGCAGATTTTCTGGTCTGTTAGCCGTTTGGAATCATCCACACCGAGCGACTTGAGAAAAGCATGGTCACTTGTTGTCACAAAGCTTGCGACAACAGCCAGTCCTCCGAAATAAGAGCCGTTTCCTACCTCATCTGTCCCAATCATTGGAACCTGTTGGGATTGTGTTTGCGGACGAGGTGGCTCTTTTTCTTGATAGCCCCAGTTCTGCGCCAAAGAGCCAGCCTTTTCCCCTTGAAACATCAGTTTACCTGATTGGTATAGGGTGATACTGACACCATCTACCTTGAAAAAGGCTTCGACATAAGGATTATTATTGGGCAGTTGGTAGTTGGCATACTGCGCTTGTAGCTGTTGCTTTTGGTAGTTATCTATTGTTATCACAAGATTGTTCATCATCTTATTGTACCATAAAAGGGCAAAACTGTGGAAGGAAAGATTAGGAAAGTTAAAAAACAAGAGAGCTAGGCAGAACCTCCGTTCCTACTTGGAGGTAGCAGTTCATCACGGCTTTTCATAAATTGCTATTCGTTAAAAAATAAGAAACTGAGCATAGGTGTCTCAGTTTCTCAAGGAGATTTTATGAAAAAGAAAATTTTTAGGATAGATAAAGTATAACTTGAGAACCTTATATTTTTCTTAACTAGGTAGTTTAATAGGGAGGTTTTGTGTCTTAAAAGATTGTTGAGACAGAAGAGAAAGTATTTCCTAGCGCTGACAAACCTTGTTTTACTAATTGAGGTAGTGGCAGTATGATTTGATTGGATAATATCATTTATTTACGGTATAATATGAGTCGAGGTAATTTTATGGCAAACTTAAATCGATACAAATTTACATTTGGAGAAAAACAGTTAACGCTCACGACAGAGCATGATAATCTCTTTATGGAAGAGATTGAACGCATTGCACAGGAAAAATACCAGGCAATCAAGGAAAAAATGCCGACAGCAGATTCTGAAACTCTGGCCTTGTTGCTGGCTATCAATGCCTTGTCTGTTCAACTAAAGCGAGAGTTGGAGCATGAAAAGGTAGAAGCAGAATTGGCTAGTGTAAAAGAAAAAGTGCTCAAGAAAAATGTAACTCTCTTAGACTTAGATGAGCTTGAGGATCCATCATGATAACATTGCTCTTGTTTGTTATTTTAGCTTGGAGTTTTTATATTGGCTATAGTCGTGGGCTAGTGTTGCAGAGTTATTATACTTTTGCCAGTATCCTTTCCCTTATTATTGCGGCGAGTCAGTACAAAAAATTAGTTAGTCTGTTGTATTTATGGGTACCGTTTGCAACGGCAGGTCAGGGCGCTAGTACCTATTATTTTGACAGCAAGTATTTATTTAGTCTCGATAAGATTTTTTATGCTGGTTTAGCCTTTTTCCTTATCTATGCTGTAGTCTATCTTTTTATGCGGATACTGGGACTGTTGGTGCACTTGCTTCGTTTTGTCGATCCTGATACGACGGTGACCAATGTAATCAGCGGTGTTTTAGCGATGGTTGTGACCGTTATTTCGTTGCAGCTGCTGTTGACCATTGCTGGCACTATTCCCCTAGCAGTGGTACAAGATGCATTGCATAAAAGTTGGTTGGCCAATGCAATTATTCAGCACACACCGATTATGACTGGCTTGTTAAGAAAATTATGGCTTGCTGGTCTAGGTTAATCAGGCAATGTTATTAAGAAAAGGGGTTGAGCACGTGTTGCCCAGTCCCTCTGTTTTTACTTGAAAGAAACCCATCCTTAAAGTTACCAGTACAAACAAGCGACGAAGGTGTCGCATGAAAGAGGATGGAGCTTGGAGAAAGAAAATGAACCAGAAAATTATGGAAACCTTGGAGTTTCACAAGGTCAAGGCCTTGTTGGAACCCTTTATTGTAACAGAACAGGGAATGTTTGAACTACGAGACCTTGCGCCTATGACAGATGCGGTGAAAATTCAGCAAGCCTTTGATGAGATGGCAGATATGGCTCAACTCTTTGTTGAGTATCCGCATTTTAGCATGGGAGCAACAGTTGATATTGCACCGGCCATGAAGCGGTTGGACTTGGAGGCAGATCTCAATATTCCTGAAATCTTAGCCGTTAAAAAGGTGTTAGAAGTCTCAAAAGAATTAGCAGATTTTTACCAGCAATTGGAAAATGTCCAGTTGAGTCAATTGCCGTCCTTGTTTGAAAAAATTGAGCTATTTCCCCATATCCAAGGCAGTTTACAAGCTATTAACAATGCGGGGTTTGTAGAGGATTTTGCTAGTGAGAAATTAGCCAAGATTCGCAGGAATATTCGGGAATCAGAAGATCAAATTAGACAGATTTTACAGGATATGCTGAAAACCAAGAGCGATATGCTGACAGATACCGTTCTAGCTAGTCGGAATGGTCGCAATGTTTTGCCAGTTAAAAATACCTACCGCAATCGTATTTCAGGTGTGGTGCATGATATTTCTGCTTCTGGATCGACCGTTTATATTGAACCTCGTGCGGTCGTTTCCTTGAATGAGGAAATGACCCATGCCAAGGCAGAAGAACGCCATGAAATCAGTCGTATTTTGCAAGAATTATCTGCTATCCTTCGGCCAAATAGCCGCGTCATTCGCAACAATGCTTGGATTATTGGACACCTTGATCTAATCCGTGCCAAGCATGTATTTGCTAGGACATATCAGGCGAGCATTCCTAATCTATCCTTGTCAAAAGATATTGCCCTATTAAATGTTCGGCATCCACTTCTCGCTCATCCTGTTTCCAATGACCTGTATTTCAAAGAAGATTTGACAGCGATTGTCATTACTGGTCCCAACACAGGTGGTAAGACGATTATGTTGAAAACGCTAGGTCTAACTCATCTCATGGCCCAGTCTGGTTTGCCAATCTTAGCAGATAAGGGCAGTCGAGTTGGTTTGTTCCATGAAATGTTTGCGGATATTGGTGATGAGCAATCGATTGAGCAGAGTTTATCAACCTTCTCCAGTCATATGACCCATACGGTTGATATTTTAGCACGGGCTGACCAAGATTCTCTTATCTTATTTGACGAATTGGGAGCAGGAACGGACCCACAGGAGGGAGCGTCGCTTGCCATGGCCATTTTAGAAGATTTGCGCTTACGAGGCATTAAAACAATGGCAACAACCCATTATCCTGAGTTAAAAGCCTACGGGATTGAGACAATTGGTGTGGAAAATGCCAGCATGGAATTTGATAGCCAGAGCCTGCGGCCAACTTACAAATTTATGCAGGGTGTTCCAGGACGTTCCAATGCCTTTGAGATTGCAAAGCGTCTCGGCTTATCAACAGCTATTATCAGGGATGCGGAAAACATGACCAGCACCGATAGTGATGTGAATCACATTATTGAAAAGCTAGAAGCGCAAACAGTAGAAAGTCGTAAGCGTTTAGATACCATTCGTGAAGTCGAGCAGGAAAATCTCAAGATGAACCGAGCCTTGAAGAAACTCTATCACGAATTTTCACGAGAAAAAGAAACAGAGTTAAATAAGGCACGTTTAGAGGCACAAGAGATTGTGACCATGGCGCTAGCAGAAAGTGATGAGATTCTGAAAAATCTTCACAGCCAGGCTAGCTTGAAGCCACACCAAATCATTGAAGCCAAAAGCAAGCTGAAAAAATTAGCACCAGAAGTGGTTGACCTTTCTAAAAACAAGGTCTTGAAAAAAGCGAAAAAAGAAAAGGCTGCGCGCGTGGGAGATGATATTTTAGTGACCAGCTATGGACAGCGAGGCACTTTGACCAAGCAGTTAAAAGACGGACGTTGGGAAGCCCAAGTTGGTTTGATTAAGATGACCCTAAAAGCAGATGAATTTACCCTTGTTAAGGCTGAAAAAGAAGAAAAGCTAAAACAAAAACAGGTCCATGTGGTCAAACGAACGGCTGGTAAAGGGCCAAAGGCCCGTCTTGATTTACGTGGCAAACGCTATGAAGAAGCCATGCAGGAATTGGATGAATTTATTGATCAGGCCTTGCTGAACAATCTGTCTCAGGTTGATATTATCCACGGTATCGGGACAGGTGTCATCCGTGAGGGAGTGACCAAGTATCTTCGCCGCAACAAGCAGGTTAAAGAATTTGGCTATGCCCCGCAGAATGCTGGAGGCAGCGGTGCTACCATTGTGACCTTTAAATAGGACAGAGACTGAGACAGAAGTGTCTAGCCTCAACTCCTTTATAGGTTTAACAGTTTGACTTATATCAATAGTCAGGGGAGTGACTATTGATACCTGAGCCTAGAAATAAGAAAGCGAAATTGACAAAATCGATTTCTGTGAAATACCGATTTTGTCTTACTCCCCAAATTTCTACTCTTGAGAATGAGGCTGGACGCAAGTCCAGCTTTTCTTATGAGAGTTGTCAAAACATTTTGAGTGGCATCTGGTTTTCAGGAAATTTGTTTTAAAACGCCAAAGATAGTTTATACTTAATGAAAATTAAAGTTAGCTTTTTTGCGACCTACTTAGACGGTTCGGACGTATTTTGGTCTGTCTCCCCCTCAACATCTTTTTTCAATGAATTTTAGTTCATTTCATCCCTGGTGAGGGGGTAGAAAACTTGTTGATTTAAGTTGACTTTTTAAAGTGCAAAGTGCTATAATTAAATATAATTGCAAACGATATAATAGGAGGGATATACTATGAATAATCAATTTCATAAGTATGCAATTCGCACACTTGCGGTTGGAGTGGCATCGGTTACAATAGGTTTAACAGGTGTTTCTCATGTATCAGCTGATACAGAGCCAGCTAATTCGGTAACAATGGAGGATACAGTCGAGACGAGGATTCCGATTCCGTATACGACTGAATATATAACGGATTTTAATTTATTAAGCGGTGAAGAGATCATAGAACAAGCTGGGGTTGATGGTTATAAGGATGCGGCGACAGGTGAGATTCTTCAAGAACCTGTGACAAAAATTATTCGACAGGGAATGGCTCAAAAGATTGGGTTAGAAGTTACACCTGTTCATGTTGTAGGGTATGGAGAAAATAATGATGCACTTTTAGATCCTGAGAAGGCGGCAGATCCATTTGCATACGATGAACTTTATGATGAACAGAGATATTTTCATGGACTTTCGGGTGATCTTAGACCTATAGAGTTGAAAGATATGAATGGGAAACCTGTTGTTGCCACCTTGGATAAAGAAGTTCCCTTCCCTCAGTATGAGACTCGAACCGTGACCTTGCCTAAATTTGCAGTAGATGCAGATGGAAAAGAGTATATATTAGCAACGTTTGATGCTTCAGAATACGGTACTGGAACAGATGAGTCATATTTTATTCCTTCATCTTACTACCCGACGTGGAGTTTTGAGAATATAGAAAAATATGCACGGAATATAAATGAGGGGATTGAAAATAAATTACCAAGTGATATAACGTATAATTTTTATAGCGGTGGAAAAGTGGAATTTGATGCGTCGGCGTCTGATACTGTTGCTATCAAACTTAACCTCTTGGGTGAAAATTATTATCGTGATGGTCAAATATTTAGAATTTTACCAATTTATTCTAGACTTTTCGATATACCATTTGGTACGGTATACGCAGAAGATAGAAATTTAGATGCTGGTGAATCGCGTGTAGTTGATGGTCGTTTAGGAAAGACTGCAATTACTCATGGTGTAACCGGAGATGCTACATTTTATGGTGTCGGTTATACCGTCTTTAAACCAGTGGATAGTGTTATTTACAGAGGTGTAAGACCGAAAGTTGTAGAGGAGGAACTTCCTTTTGATACGGTTCGTCGTCCAAATCCGAACTTAGCTGAAGGCATTGAGCGTGTGGTGACTGAAGGCGTAGCTGGCCACAAGAAAACAACCACTACTTACGTGTTGAACGTGGAAACTGGTGAAGTAACCCCAAACGAACCAGTTGTTGAAGTGACAGAAAAAGTAGATAAGATTGTTGAGTATGGTACAGGTCGTAGAGAAGTACCAGGTAATTTCCCAACAGTCAAATTACCAGTCTCTCCAATCTCAGATGACGTTATTCAGCAGGTTTTACATCCGAAAGTTGAAGAGGAGGAACTTCCTTTTGACACGATTCGTCGTCCCAATCCGAACTTAGCTGAAGGTACTGAGCGTGTGGTGACTGAAGGCGTAGCTGGCCACAAGAAAACGACAACCACCTACACATTCAATATTGAAACAGGCGAAGCGATAGCAAACGAACCGGTTGTTGAGGTGACAGAAAAAGTAGATAAGATTGTTGAGTATGGTACAGGTCGTAGAGAAGTGCCAGGTAATTTCCCGACAGTCAAATTACCAGTCTCTCCAATCTCAGATGACGTTATTCAGCAGGTTTTACATCCGAAAGTTGAAGAGGAGGAACTTCCTTTTGACACGATTCGTCGTCCCAATCCGAACTTAGCTGAAGGTACTGAGCGTGTGGTGACTGAAGGCGTAGCTGGCCACAAGAAAACGACAACCACTTATACATTCAATATTGAAACAGGCGAAGCGATAGCAAACGAACCAGTTGTTGAGGTGACAGAAAAAGTAGATAAGATTGTTGAGTATGGTACAGGTCGTAGAGAAGTGCCAGGTAATTTCCCAACAGTCAAATTACCAGTCTCTCCAATCTCAGATGACGTTATTCAGCAGGATTTACATCCGAAAGTTGAAGAGGAGGAACTTCCTTTTGACACGATTCGTCGTCCCAATCCGAACTTAGCTGAAGGTACTGAGCGTGTGGTGACTGAAGGCGTAGCTGGCCACAAGAAAACGACAACCACTTATACATTCAATATTGAAACAGGCGAAGCGATAGCAAACGAACCAGTTGTTGAGGTGACAGAAAAAGTAGATAAGATTGTTGAGTATGGTACAGGTCGTAGAGAAGTACCAGGTAATTTCCCAACAGTCAAATTACCAGTCTCTCCAATCTCAGATGACGTTATTCAGCAGGATTTACATCCGAAAGTTGAAGAGGAGGAACTTCCTTTTGACACGATTCGTCGTCCCAATCCGAACCTAGCTGAAGGCATTGAGCGTGTGGTGACTGAAGGCGTAGCTGGCCACAAGAAAACGACAACCACCTACACATTCAATATTGAAACAGGTGAAGCGATAGCAAACGAACCAGTTGTTGAGGTGACAGAAAAAGTAGATAAGATTGTTGAGTATGGTACAGGTCGTAGAGAAGTACCAGGTAATTTCCCGACAGTCAAATTACCAGTAGCCACTATCCCAAGTAAGCCTGAACCCCACCGACCTCAGCAGGGAGGGGCGATTCAGATTTCCGAAAGGCCGGTAACTAGTAAAAACAAGGAGATGGAATCAGCTCCGATGAAACAGACAAGCACTATCAAGCAAACGTCTCCAGCAGTAACGACTAAAGAAGAAAAGGTCTCTCTGCCAAAAACAGGTACCAAGCATTCTAGTCTAGCGTTATACGGTTTAAGTCTATTGGGCATGACTAGTTTAGTATCCTTCGGTGGTAAGCGTCGCAAAAAATAATACTCGTTAAAAATTAACTTCTTCCGTTGTTAACGCATCTTGCTGAACAATCTGTCGCAGGTTGATACTATCCACGGTATCGGGACAGGTGTCATCCGTGAGGGAGTGACCAAGTATCTTCGCCGTAACAAGCAGGTCAAGGAATTTGGCTATGCCCCGCAGAATGCTGGGGGCAGCGGTGCAACCATTGTGACCTTTAAATAATATATCCCTTGACAAACTTGATTTTTTTTGGGGGGGGGGGTAAAATAGTGGTATCTTTTAAAGCAAGGAGTAGGAAATATGCTTATCAGGAAATACAAGTCGAGTGATGAAAAAGGTTGGGTCTATACTAAGGCACTTAGCTATCTCTTTTCTCCCTTTTTTGATGATAGAGAGACAACCAAGCCTACCTTGAATAGGGATATCTATGATGACCGCATTGAGTGGGTAGCAGAAAAAGATGGTCAGATTGTTGGTTTGCTAGATATAGACATTTACAATCAAGAATGTAGCCAGTCCTATCTGTATGCACCCGCAGACAAAGTGGCCTATTTTACCAATCTAGCAGTTCATCCAGACTATCAAGGACAGGGAATCGCTCAAGCTCTCTACGCTCAAGCCTTGAGCGAATTGCGGGAGTATCGGGTGGAAAAGCTAGCGATTTTCACACGTGAGGGAGATGTGGCTAATCATCTCTATCAAAAATGGGGTGGCAAGTTGGTATGTAGCGATTACTTAGTCGTCGGTCAGCCAAAGGATACGCCTACTTTCCGTTTCGGTGTTGATGTAGAAAAGGCTAGCCTATCTTTGACAGACATGGCTGGACAGCCACTGCCTTACTACCTCAGAGAGGGGATTTATATAGTTGCTAATCAGGCGGATTTGGACTTGTTTGACATTGAGGAATGCTACCAAGAATTCACCTATGTCATAGATATTTGCCTTGCGTAGCAAATATTTTGAAAAAGCTTTCTTTTGGTGTAGAATAACAGTACCAATAAAAAAAGGAGAACAATAATGGTTCAAGCAGTTACTGATGCAAACTTTGTCGAAGAAACCAAAGAAGGTCTTGTTTTGATTGATTTTTGGGCAACTTGGTGTGGTCCATGCCGCATGCAAGCACCTATTTTGGAGCAATTAGCAGAAGAAATTCATGAAGATGAATTGAAAATTTTGAAAATGGATGTGGATGAAAATCCAAATACAGCTCGTGAATTTGGCATTATGTCCATTCCAACTCTTCTCTTTAAAAAAGATGGAGAAGTTGTCAAGCAAGTTGCTGGTGTCCACAGCAAAGACCAAATCAAAGCAATTATTGCTGAGTTTGCATAATAAAAATAGACCGAGAACAGCTCATGTTCTCGGTCTATTTTGTGGCTCTATAATTTTTGTAGTGGGTAACTCCACCGCAGAGGTTATAGAGCTTTTTCAGTAAATGCAACGGATAGTAAAAATAGCTAGCTTCTGTTCAAACTATCTAAGTAAGTTGCAAAAATGCCAACTTTAATCTTCATTGAGTATAAAATGAAGTTATACTTGAGCCCTATTCCCCTTTTGTTTGCGGTACTGTCTAGGAGTTACTTGAAAGTGTTTCTTGAAATGTCGATTAAAATTTGATAAATTATCAAAACCGATAAGGGGAGCAATTTCAGCAATCGGTAAGCTGGTCTGGAGTAAGAGCTCACAGGCCTTATTGAGTCGTTTTTGCAAAATAAACTCCCCGCAGGAACTCCCGGTGTGCTTTTTGAAAATACTCATAAAATGATTTCGACTGTACCCGAAGTAATCCGCCAGTAAATCAATCGTGAGTGGTTCAGCTAAATGCTCCTCTATATATTGGATTAAATCACGTAATTTCTCATATTTGTGATACGTGTCATCCGTATAATGGCGATTGACATGTCGATACTTAAACAAAAGATAAAAGAGTTCATACAGTTTTGATTTTAGTAACATATCGTAATAGAGACGCTGATCATAAATCAATGAAAAAATGGATAGGAGACAGGTTTTGATTTCCTCATAGCCGTCCATACTGGGTTGAATCCGTGGGGTCAGATAGAAGTGCCCGGTGTGAATCGGTTGAATATAGCGCTGACTGAACAATTCAATTTGTGATCGACCTAGATGATCTAAATGGATTTGAAATGTTTGATACTGTTGTTCTTTTCCGACGATAGGCTTTATAGCATAAAAATGTTGGTTGAATGAGGATGATATCACCTGGGGAACTGATAAAGGATTCGGTGTGGATATGGTAGTGGGCACTTCCTTTTTGGACATAAATTAATTCCAATTCTGGGTGCCAATGATACATGTTATCAGGATCGTGAAGTGTCAGGTAGGCATTTTCATAATAATAGGGAAAACCAGACGGATTATCCTTGATATATCGCGAGTATCTTGCCATATTCCCTCCTTAAGTTCTTTTTTTCATTAGGGTCGTTCGGAAATCTTCCATTTTGAAACACAAGCAGTTCAAAAGCTCCTCTATATTGATCGGTTTAAAATGAAGCGAACAAGTCTATTATATCAAAAATGCTAGGTTTGAACAGAAGTGGTCAGTTTATTTTTATGCATTTTCATATAGAGAAGATTTAAGGCAAGTCCTACCACTGCAAAGGCAATAGAGAGATAAAAGGCCTTACCGTAGTTTCCGTTGTTGGCATTGGCTAATTGAATCGCTAGGCGAGGAGCAAAAAAGGCTGCTAAAGAATAGCCGGTAAAGATAATACCGTAGTTGACTCCTTGGTTGGCTGGTCCGTAGTTTTCCATGACAATAGATGGAAAGACCCCCATAACCCCTCCGAAAAAATTCCAAGCCCGATGATTCCCATTGAGAAACCGACTTGACCAGGTATGAGAGTAAGAATAAGAAGGGAGACAATGACGACAGAGAAAATAATCAGAAGAGTCTGGCTACGGCCGATTTTATCAGACAGGCTTCCCCAAATAAAACGACCACTTGAATTACTAATAGAATACAGGCTGACATAAAGTGCCGCTGTTCCAGCTGAGAGTCCAAACATAGTTTGACCAATTGGCGAAGCTTGTGAAGCAATCATTAAGCCTGAAAATGCACCAACAAAGAACATAGAAAGAATAACATAGAAGATAGGGGTTGTAAGCATTTCTTTCCAAGTTTTGTTTACAACAGCATTTCCAGTCCGTACGGGAGGATTCCACCCCTCTGGTTTGTAGTCAGCTGGGGCTGCTTTGATAAAGAAACTAGCGATTAGTACGATGATGAGGTAAACGAACCCAAGTGCTTTGAAAGCAAAGCTAGCGCTATGGTGCTGGATAAGATAGCTGGCAATTGGAGACGCAATGACGGCAGCAAACCCCATACCTGCTGTTAAAATGCCAGATGCCAACCCTCTTTTATCAGGAAAGAGGCGAATGGTATTGCTAAGAGCGCCAGAATAAGCAAATCCCTGTCCTAAGCCTGCTAGCAAACCGTAACTGAAATAGAGCATACCGGGAGTAGTGGACAATCCTGTCAGTATAAAGCCGACTGCAAAAAGGAGAGCACCACAAGCAATTGTCCATTTGACATAACCCTTATCGACTAAGTAACCTCCTAAAATCATTGGGATTGGGCCAATAGCGGAGTTGATAGCAAAGGCCAACATAATTTGCGGCATGGACCAGCCCGTCTCGAGGCTTAAAGGTTTTGCAAAGACACTAAAGGAATAGATGGCGCCTGTACATAGTAAGATAGCAGTGGAAGCTAGAATGACTTGCCAACGATTGAGTGAACGATTCATAGCGAACCTCCTTTTGAGATTGTTTATTTTTTCACAAACACTATAACAAAAAGTAAATATCGGTGTCAATATTTCTTTGAAAAATTCCTTATATTTTTCATGAGAATGATAGAATTATCAGCAAAACCAATACAATAACACTGAAAACAAGAGAAAAACGTTTACAAATCCGTGCTAAATAGTATAATGGTATCATCAAAAAGATTGTGAAAGGAGTAACAATATGAAGTTGGTAGCTATTGTTGGGACGAATTCAGCTCGTTCAACCAATCGAAAATTGTTGCAGTTTATGTCAAAGCATTTTCGCGATAAGGCGGAAATTGAGGTGTTGGAAATCAAGGATCTTCCTGCTTTCAATGAGCCAGCAGATAAGATAGCACCGGCAGCGGTAGCGGATTTTTCACAGAAAATTTTGGGGGCAGAAGGAGTGATTATTGCGACACCTGAGTATGACCATACGATTCCCGCACCATTGGCCTCAGCCTTAGAATGGATTGCCTACACCAGTCGTGCCCTCATCAATAAGCCAACGATGATTGTAGGAGCTTCCCTTGGTTCCTTGGGAACTTCTCGTGCTCAAGCTCATTTGCGTCAAATCTTAGATGCGCCTGAATTAAAAGCACGCGTCATGCCAGGGACGGAGTTCTTTTTAGGACACTCAGAACAAGTTCTGGATGACGAATATCACTTGCACAATGAAGAGAAGGTACTCGAGTTAGAAGAGCATTTTGCAGAATTTCAACAATTTGTCCTGCTGACGAATCAACTAGTGCAACAGGCAGATACAGATAGCAAACGAGCTTTTGCTTGGGAGACAGAAGAATAGGAGGTATGTTTGATGAAATTAATAGGTATCGTAGGTACAAATGCTGAAAAATCATTGAATCGTCAGCTTTTACAGTTCATGCGGACTCATTTTGCCAATAAGGCGGAGATTGAGATTTTGGAAATCAAAGATGTTCCTATGTTCAATGAAACAGATGATCAGACAGACTCTCCTGTCATTCAACTGTTTCATACAAAGATTACAGCAGCAGATGGAGTGATTATTGCAACACCTGAGCATAATCATACGATTCCATCTAGTTTAAATAGCTTAATTGAATGGCTGTCGTTTAACGTGCATCCGCTTGATGGGAAGCCGGTAATGATTGTCGGAGCATCGTACAATATTCAAGGTTCCTCACGTGCGCAGCTCCATCTTCGTCAAATTTTGGATGCTCCTGGAGTCAATGCATTAGTCATGCCAGGAAGTGAATTTTTACTTGGTAGAGCTCATCAGGCATTTGATGAAAATGGTCGTTTAAAATCTGAAGGAACTATTGACTTTTTAGAATCGTGTTTTTACCGCTTTTTACGCTTTGTTACCGTTGCCAGTCAATTAAGCATTCCGGAAGAAATCCGCTTTGAACCAGGGACCTACTCGGTGACCACCCAAGGGCATAATGGTCAATTACCAATGTTGGTCACTTTATCAGAAGAAAAGATTGAAAAAATTGACATTGATTCCTCAGGTGAATCTTCAGGAATTGCGGATATTGTCTTTACTCGGATTCCAAATGAAATCATTGAAGGGCAGACCTTGAACGTGGACACCATTTCAGGTGCTTCTGTCACGTCTCAAGGGGTATTAGATGGTGTGGCGCGTGCAGTTAAGCTAGCAGGTGCTAATCCAGATATTTTACGGAAACGCAGTAAGGCGCCATCTGCTTTGGATAAAGAAGACAAGGAATATGAAACTGATGTCGTTGTCGTTGGTGGTGGTGGTGCTGGTCTTGCGGCGGCCGCTGCTGTATTGCAAGAGGGCAAGCAAGTGATAGTCGTTGAGAAGTTCCCAGCGATTGGTGGAAATACTGTGCGGGCAGGTGGGCCAATGAATGCCCCGGATCCTCAGTGGCAAAAAGGTTTCGCAGCTCATCCAGGTGAAGATCACAATTTGAGAGATTTAATCAATCTTGATGAGACAGAAATTGATCCTGAATTTCTGGAAGATTTCCGTGCTTTGAAGCTAGAGGTAGAGCAGTATCTGCAAAATCCAAGTTATCTGTTTGACTCAACACTCTTATATCGTATTCAGACCTATATTGGAGGCAAGCGACGTGATTTACAAGGGCAAGAAATTCATGGAGACTATGATCTCTTGAAAATCTTGACAGAAAAAGCCTTGGAATCTGTACGCTGGTTAGAAGATATTGGGGTTGAATTTGATCATTCAGATGTCACAATGCCTGTTGGAGCTCTTTGGCGCCGTGGTCATAAACCGGTTCAGCCGATGGGCTATGCCTTCATCTCTGTTTTGGAACGCTTTGTTAAGGAGCAAGGCGGCCAGATTTTAACAGACTCTCCAGTGAAGGAGCTTATTGTTGAAGATGGTATTGTACGGGGAGTAATTGCCACAGGTCGAAATGGTCAAACGGTGACAATCCGTTCGAAAGCAGTTGTATTGGCCTCTGGTGGATTTGGTGCTAATACTAAAATGTTGCAAGAATACAACACTTATTGGACGAAGATTGATGACGATATTGCAACCTCTAATACCCCTGCGGTAACAGGCGACGGTATTATTCTTGGTCAGTCTGTCGGTGCAGACGTGGTTGGCATGGGCTTTAGCCAAATGATGCCCGTCTCTGATCCAGTGACAGGAGCCCTCTTTTCTGGTCTGCAAGTTCCTCCAGCTAACTTTATCATGGTCAATCAAGAAGGGAAACGCTTCGTAGATGAATACGGTAGCCGCGATAAATTATCACAGGCAGCGATTGACAATGGAGGTCTCTTCTATCTAATTGCAGATGATCGCATCAAGGAAACGGCTTATAATACCAGCCAAGAAAAGATAGATGCCCAGGTAGCGGCAGGGACACTTTTCCGTGCAGATACGTTGGAAGCATTAGCTGAGCAGATCAATATCGATCCCGCAACCTTGGTGGAGACAATCCGTCGATACAATCAATACGTAGAAGATGGTTACGATCCAGAGTTTCACAAAGGCGGTTTCGATCTCAAATGTGTGCAGGCACCGTATTATGCTACCCCTCGGAAACCAGCCGTTCACCATACCATGGGTGGATTGAAAATCGATCCGAGTACGCATGTGCTTGATACCCAGTCACAAGTGATTGCAGGCCTGTATGCGGCAGGTGAGGTGGCCGGAGGTCTTCATGCCGGAAACCGATTAGGTGGAAATTCATTGACAGATATCTTTACATTTGGCCGCATTGCAGGTCAAACAGCTGTCAAAGAACAGTGTCAATAACCTTTTAAACAGTCTGGACAAAGCAGTTTGTCTAGGCTGTTATTTTTAGCTTAGTGACGGTAAAAAGATAGTTCATCAAACCTTATCTAGATACTGTTTAAAAAGTTTTAAATCGGTATTTGGTAACAAGGCTGAGCTAATCGCTATTAAAAGTGCACTTCTACAGCAAAATAAAAAGAACTTAACCTGCGCAATACATACAGGATAAAGTTCTTTCTTAGAATAGATTGAGTAACAAGTAAGTAAATCTTTATTTTACTTCTGTAAAGGTACTCTAGCCAAAGTCAAATCAATATGGCAATAGCCTGTTGGGTTTTTCTTGAGATAGTCTTGATGATAGTCTTCGGCATCCAGAAAATGGCGTAAGGATTCGAGCTCAACAGCTAGAGGACGTCCATCATGTTCTTGACTAACAACCTGCATCATCTCTTGTGCCATTGCCTTGTCACTCTCATCGGTATAATAAATGCCCGTACGGTACTGACGGCCAATATCATTTCCTTGTTGATTGATGGAGAAAGGGTTGATAATGCGGAAATAGTGTTGAAGTAACTCACGTAATGTGATACGTTCTGGGTCGTAGGTGACAGCAACAGTTTCTGCATGATCTGTCGCATCAATTAAGGCATAGGCAGTCACTTCAGATTGGCCGTTGGCATATCCTACACGGGTTTCGACTACTCCGTCAATCAAGTCAAAGTAGCCTTCGACACCCCAAAAGCAGCCACCAGCTAGATAAATTGTTTTCATATGCTTACCTCCAATTTCTAAAATGAGATGCTTGTATCTTTATTGAACTAGAGCCATATAATCTTTGTAGCCTTCTTTTTCCATATCTTCATAAGGAATAAACCTGAGCGCAGCAGAATTGATACAGTAGCGCAGCCCGCCTTGATCAACTGGACCGTCAGTAAAGACATGGCCCAAGTGCGAATCTGCTTCCTTGCTACGCACTTCGACACGCCGCATCCCAAAAGAATGGTCTTCGTGGTTGGTTACTCGATGTTGCTCAATCGGTTTTGTAAAGGCTGGCCAGCCGCAGCCAGAGTTATATTTATCCGTAGAAGCAAACAGGGGTTCTCCACTGACAATATCAACATAAATCCCTTTTTCGAAAAACTCATCGTATTCTCCAGTGAAAGCGCGCTCAGTAGCGGCATTTTGCGTCACTTCATACGCCAAGTCACCGATACGCTCACGCAATGCTTTTTTATTTTCTTGTACCATGTACGGTTCTCCTTTATAAAATCTTTTTACTGCTGCCGCTGAGAAGAAATAACTGTATTCTTGACTATTTCGTTTTTAAAAGCTCTGTTCGTGTTGACCTTAGCATATAGACCATAATCATACTGTTAAGCTCTAGCGCGTGAACTCTTTTCTTGGGATATTGAGCTTAGAATCGGTATTCATCGCTAGTTATTCAACCCATCTAAAAACTCAAATGGCCGTCTAACAGAATGCTAGTACACAGCCATTTCCGATAAAGGTCACATCAGAGCACATTCTCTTTGCTCACTCTTTTGATAAATCGTTTGTTTGATTACAGAGTTTCTAAGATTTTAGCCAAATCTTCTATCTCTTGAGGAGTACCTGCTCCATCTAATTTGGCTAGGATGGGCACTTGATAGGCTTGAGCAATGTTTTCTGCTGCAAAGTTAAAGGTTTCAGCATGTTTGGCCATTGATCCACTCCCAACAACGGCCTTGATGCCTGGATTATTGGCTAAAAACTGTTCAACGATCTTCGGTGTTTTTCCTTTTCCTGTAGAATAGGTAAAAATCACATAGTTCCCATCAATTTTCTCACTCCCTGTCTCTATTTTTAAGGTATCTGTCAGATTAAGCTGATTCACGATTTTTTCAACATGGCCCGTACGGCTTGCATAAACGATTTTTGTCATCTCTATTTATTTTTCCTTTCGTTCCTGTCTGAATGTCTCTAGCATTATTTGTAATAATTGTAAAAGGTTGTCGTTATTCATACTCCCCTTAAAGCTTTTAGCAATGTCCGCTTGAATAGCCAAGGCCTCCTGCTTTAGGTTGTCGCCTTTTTGAGTGAGGGTAACAGTTAAGTCCCGAGCATCTGTTTGTGAGCGTTCCCTAGTGACAAATCCTTTCTCCTCTAATTTCTTTAGGACAGGTGTTAGGGTACCACTATCTAGGAAGACCCTATCCCTTAGCTCACGAGTGATGATGCTGTGCTCTTCCCAAAGAACCATCATGACGACATATTGGGTATAAGTCAGTCCGATGTCAGCTAAAAAAGGCGTATAGCGATTGATAAACTCTCTCGAAGCAACATACAAAGAAAAACAGAGGTTGTGTTCTAAAAGGAGGCTTTGTGACTGTTCTTCAATTTGATTACCAATTACTTGTTGTATCTGTGGCACTTTAACCTCCTTAAAATCAATTTTATCAAATCAATTGTTTAAAATTAGTTTAACAAAATCAACTAAATCTGCCAAAGATTTTGCTTGTAATTTTTAAGACAATTGGCTATTCAGTATGGTTGGTTAGATTTTATATCCTGTTCAAGAGGGTTTTTAATATTTTCATGAAGAATAAACTGTATTTATGAAATTTTTCAACAAATGTTCTTGCCTTTTTTCATTTTTTCGTTATACTAGTAAGTAACTCAATTGTCTGTTTGGTTCATTTTCGTAGGAAGTAACGAAGTCGTATGGTGGATTAGATAGATGATATAAACAAATACCGGTTGACGTTTCATAGGAGGATTTTACTCCAACTGTGGGAAAGACGGAACTCTGGAGAGACCGTAATGGCGCCGAAGGGGCAAGGTGGTGTGTCAGTACATCACTCAAACTCTCAGGCAAAAGGACAGAGCATAGGAATGTGGAAATAAATTTCCCCTAGGCTAGTGGATAGAATGACTGCTGATGAGACAAAAAATGCAGTATCCTTCTCATTATGGTTGAAACAGAGTTTGACAGTCGTGGTCAGGCTCTTTTGTTTATCCTAGATTAGAATATGGAGGAGATAGGATGGTAGAAATCTTACAACGTGTCAATGGTTTGGTTTGGGGTGCCCCGTTACTGATGTTGTTGGTAGGAACAGGAATCTATTTTAGTTTTCGATTAGGGCTTTTTCAGGTCAGAAAACTGCCGCAGGCTCTTAGGCTTGTCTTAGCAGATGATGGGAGTGGGCAGGGAGATGTCTCTAGCTTTGCAGCCCTTTGTACGGCTCTTGCAGCAACGGTAGGAACAGGAAATATTGTCGGAGTAGCAACCGCCATTAAAATGGGTGGACCAGGAGCCCTCTTTTGGATGTGGGTAGCAGCCTTTTTTGGAATGGCAACTAAGTATGCAGAAGGTTTTTTGGCGATCAAATATCGGACAAAAGATGCTAACGGTCAGGTAGCTGGAGGCCCTATGCACTACATCACAATTGGGATGGGTGAAAAATGGAAGCCTTTGGCGATCTTCTTTGCGATTTCAGGCGTTTTAGTGGCCTTTCTTGGTATCGGTACCTTTACACAGGTCAATTCGATTACCTCTTCCTTGGAAAATAGCTTTGCCTTTTCTCCTCAGGTTGTGAGTATCATTTTGGCGGTTCTTGTAGGGGTCATTATCTTTGGGGGGATTGAGGCTATCTCCAATGTCTCTACGAAGGTTGTCCCTTTTATGGCTCTTTTGTATATTGCAGCAACGGTGACAGTGTTAGCTGTGAATGCGCATCAATTACTGCCCACCCTTGTTTTAGTCGCAAAAAGTGCCTTTACACCAAGTGCGGCTCTAGGTGGTTTTGCGGGAGCTAGCGTACGTGCGGCGATTCAAAACGGGATTGCTCGAGGCGTTTTTTCAAATGAATCAGGGCTCGGTTCAGCCCCGATTGCAGCAGCGGCTGCTAAGTCCAATCAGCCGGTTGAACAGGGCTTGATTTCGATGGTTGGGACTTTTATTGATACCATTATTATTTGTAGCTTGACTGGCTTGTCCATTTTGGTGACTGGTCAGTGGACGGTGGAAGGGCTAGAAGGTGCGCCGTTGACACAAGCAGCATTTGCAACTTTTTTTGGAAACCCAGGAGCCCTTGCCCTGACCTTTAGCCTAGTTCTTTTTGCCTTTACAACCATTTTAGGGTGGAGTTATTATGGGGAGCGGTGTTTTGAATTTCTCTTTGGGACACGGTTTATCCTGCTGTATCGCCTTATCTTTATTGCCATGGTCGCCTTGGGTGGCTTTCTCCAATTAGAAGTGATTTGGATGATTGCGGATATTGTCAATGGCCTAATGGCTCTGCCGAATCTGATTGCCTTACTAGCTTTATCGCCCATCATTATTCGTGAGACAAGACAGTACTTTAAGGAAAGATAGATCAAAAGGCTGCCCATCTACCAAAATATGACCTCTTCTTGTTAGAAAGGAAGAATATGATACGATTTTTTGAAAACTATATGGCACGATTTGATATCGAAGCAATCTTGATGGAAGCTGTCAGTAAAATAGCCTCGCTGGTACTTTTAGTGCTTGTGTTTTATCTTATAAAAAACGTGATTCGCATTTCGATCTCTAAGTTGTTTTTGCCTTCCATACGTGTCTCGACGCAAGATATTGGCCGGCAAAAGACCATTGCTCGCTTGCTAGAAAGTGCTTTGAATTATGTATTGTATTTTCTGTTGCTTTACTCCGTCTTGTCGCTTCTAGGGTTGCCGGTTTCTAGTTTGCTTGCCGGAGCGGGAATTGCAGGGGTTGCGATTGGGATGGGAGCGCAGGGGTTTTTATCCGACTTGGTGAATGGGTTCTTCATTTTGCTCGAAAGACAGTTTGATGTCGGTGATATCGTTGGCTTGACCAATGGTCCGATAAAGATAAAAGGGACAGTTGCCAGCGTGGGCATACGGACAACTCAGATTCGAGATGGGGATGGCACGCTTCATTTCATCCCTAATCGGAATATTCTGGTGGTAAGCAACCAATCACGAGGCGATATGCGTGTTCAAGTGGATATTCCGCTGAGTCTGACAGCTGATTTGGCTAAGGCTTGGCAGATTATTGAACGTGTAAATCAACAAGAATTGGCTTCACAACCTGCCATCAAGGGTGCGAAAATGGTGGGGCCTCAGACATTGGATAGTGGTTCGTTTGTTTTTCGAGTCCAATTTTTTGTAGTAAACGGGAAACAAAATCAGATGTATCAGCACTTCTACATGCTCTATCAAGAAGCCTTGCTTTCTGAGGGTATAGAGCTTGGACATTCGTAAAGAAAGGGGAAAATGTGATTCCAAAAGAATGGATTAGTGAAAATGGTTATGTCTATTATCGGAAAAAGCCGCTCTACAGGCAGTCCTTATTTTGGACAACGATTGCTGGGGCACTTATCAGTTGCTTGTTAGGACTTGCGCTAGTGCTTGCTTTGGTGGCTGGTCGGGCATCGTCCTGGACCGATACAGCTCCGAACGGTCGTGATGTTTCTTTGGAAAGTGACTACTACAGAGAGCAAGCAATCGGTCAAAAGGTCGAGTTGCTAAACGAGTTGATGCTGACAGTTGATTCGATGGAGATTGATACCGAGACTACTTTGGTGGGGATGTACCATACACATGCATTGGTGGTGAATATAACAATTGAAAATCC
The DNA here is from genome assembly GCF_001623565.1 of Streptococcus marmotae. Classification (NCBI taxonomy): domain Bacteria; kingdom Bacillati; phylum Bacillota; class Bacilli; order Lactobacillales; family Streptococcaceae; genus Streptococcus; species Streptococcus marmotae. Next base: position 1,019,633 of record NZ_CP015196.1, read on the forward strand.
AACTAAGATTGCCGAATATTTTGAAGAGCACGATGCTATAGTAGAAGGTACAGGGGTCAAGGATAATGATGCAATAGGAAACCAGTACTGGCTGGACAATCGGACCTATGATGTACCGTTGAAAAAGAAGATTGACCCAGGAGAAAAGGTCCAGTTTAGATTAGTGTACGGAGTCAATCCAGATACACAGTACCGTTTTATTTATGATGGTAATGTATGGAGCCTTACCCAAGGTGAAAGCCTGTGAGAAATCATAAAAAGAGTGGCGCAGAGGAATCCAGTGGATTGTTCTACGTCACTCTTTTGGCTAGATATAGATAATCGAGGCTCGAGCATTGGGATAGAGGGCTTGTAATTCTTCTAAAAAATGAGGTCGAATAGAAAGAATGCGCAAGAGTAACTCCGCATCATGGTTTTCAACATAGATTTTGACTGATAGTGCCATCCCAATTTTGACAATCTGGTAATTGATATGGGGCAGGACATGTTTGAAATGGTGTAGAATCAAATCATCAATCGGCTCAGTAATTTCTTGGTCAGTCGCAATGCCGTGTGACAGTTCGATAAAAGCGGCGTGGAGCATTTTAACAGGCTCTGGTAGGAGGCAGATAACGGAAATGCTGGTGATGAAGAAGTCGGCAGTGTAGTGTAAAAAGCCGAATGTGCCATTGAGATTAATAAAGTAGAGAAGGCAAAAAGCGAGACCTGCTCCTAATGATTGCAATCCGTCAATCATGCTCCCCTTGGTTTCAGCCTTTAAAATGGTACTTAGGAAATTGATTTTTCGATTTTGGTAGTGATTATAAAAGCTAAGCGCAAGGCAGAGCGTCACAACAAAGAGGGTATAGGGTAAGATTGGTCCGACAAGAAGCGGTTCCCCTTCACCAGCAAGGAAATAATGTAGAGCAGTCTCAGAAGCATTGATAACAGCCAATAGCAACAATAGCAAAATCAAAATAGACTTGAAAATAGCATAGAGTGGCTCTAAGAAATGAAGACCATGTGGATAGCGCGTGGTCTTTTTGTGACTAATTCGTGAGATATAAATCCCAACCATTGCAGACAAAAAGCTGATAAATGAGAAAAATCCATCCAGTAGAAGGGCCTGTATATCGGTAATAAAATAGACGATAATTCCAGCAACCGATACAATAAACGTGATGATGAAATTGACAGTTAATGATCGCTGTTCGATGCTTTTTTGCACTGAATAGTCCTCCTTTTATACTAATTTACCACTCTATTATACCAAAAATGTGCATTTTTCACAAATGCCTGCTGATAAAGAACCTTTTCTGCTGAAGCGATACTCTATGAGGATCAGCATCTGACTATACAACGAAACCGCAGGGGTAACGTAAGTTAGCTGAGGGAGTGGGACTCAATCGTGATTCCGTAGAAAGAGATTAAACTCACTCCTTTATTTCTAGGTTCCACAACTCTCAATTGTGGAAGGTTGGAAATAGGACTAGCGAAGAACGGTTTGCTATCCTCCTCTAATAGAATGTTGATTTATAAACGTTTTACAAACCAGATAGATTTCCAAAATAGTGCGCTCGCAAGCAATCTTGTATTTCCTTGCTTCAACAGTCCACTAGACTGTTGAAGCAAGGAGCATAAAATAAAGGAGGAAGAGGAACTCTGTACTATGTTTGAGTTCTTCTTCCTCCGACGGAGTAAAAAATGAATAACGAAAAATAAGAGAGACCTGTGCCCCTATACTAAACCTTGTGCAATCATCGCATCTGCGATTTGTTCAAAGGCAGCGATGTTGGCACCAGCAAGGTAGTCTTGGCCGAGGTTGTATTTTTCAGCCGTTTCTTTTGCAGTGTTGAAGATATTGGCCATGATGTCTTTCAAGCGGTTGTCTACTTCTTCGGCAGTCCATGAAAGGCGAAGGCTGTTCTGGCTCATTTCAAGCGCTGATACGGCAACACCACCAGCGTTGGCAGCTTTTGCGAGTCCATAAAGGACACCATTTTCTTGGTAAGTGTGGATGGCTTCTAAGTTCGAAGGCATATTCGCTCCCTCAGCTACACAGTAGACACCATTTTTTACAAGGCGCGCAGCTGCTGCACCATCAATCTCGTTTTGAGTAGCACATGGAAGGGCGATATCTGCTTTTCCTTCGTAGGTCCAGACAGAACCTTCGTGATACGTTGCAGTTGGTTTTTCAGCAGCGTATTCGGTCAAACGAGCGCGGCGGTTATTTTTGATTTCGCAAAGAAGGTCAAAGTCTATTCCAGTTTCATCGATGATATAACCATTTGAATCAGAGACAGAAATGACAGTTGCACCGAGTTCAGTTGCTTTTTGAACAGCAAATTGTGCTACATTTCCAGAACCAGAAACAAGGACAGTTTGACCATTGAAGGATTTACCGTTTGCTTGTAGCATATTGTCAGTGAAGTAGACAAGGCCGTAACCAGTTGCTTCTGGACGAATCAAGCTACCACCAAAACCGAGTGGTTTACCTGTCAAGACACCTGCATCAAATTGGCGAAGACGCTTGTATTGACCGTACATGTAACCAATTTCACGACCACCGACACCGATGTCACCAGCTGGTACATCAAGAGAAGGACCGATATGTTTTTGCAATTCTGTCATGAAACTTTGGCAGAAACGCATGATTTCAGCATCAGTCTTACCTTTAGGATCAAAGTCTGATCCACCTTTACCACCGCCGATTGGCAGACCTGTCAAGACATTTTTAAAGATTTGCTCAAAACCAAGGAATTTCAAGATAGACTGGTTAACAGTTGGGTGGAAGCGAAGACCGCCTTTGTATGGTCCAACAGCTGAGTTAAATTGTACGCGGTAGCCACGGTTGACTTGGACATTTCCGTCTTTATCTGTCCATGGTACACGGAAGCTGATAATGCGCTCAGGCTCAACGATGCGAGCCAAGATATTTTCAGTAATATATTCTGGGTGTGCTTCAAAGACAGGCTCAAGCGTGTTGAACAACTCTTCAACGGCTTGTAAAAATTCTGTTTCGTGTGGGTTGCGTGCTTTCACAGCTTCAAATGATTGTTGGATATAGTCTTTGGCAGTTGTCATAGGATTTCGTCACCTTTTCTAATAGAATCATGCTTGGAAACAGCTGCTCTTTTCTTATCACTTCTTTTACAATGTGAGAACTGATTCGAGCCTTGTTTCTAGCAAGGATAGGTCTGAATATTAAATTTTCAGACAATTTAATATTTACGGTTGCTATTATAGCACCAAGTTTTCCAATTGTAAAGTGAAAAATGAAATATTCTGACAATTTTTGTGAGAATGATAGGTGTTTTCTCGTTTTTTGTGATAAAATGAAAAAAAGAAAGATTTTGGAGGATAATATGCCATCAACCAAGACACAGATTGCTGGTTTTCCATTTGAAAACTGCTTGATGAATGCCGCGGGGGTTGCCTGTATGACGATTGCAGAGTTAGAGGAAGTAAGACTGTCCCAAGCTGGAACCTTTGTGACCAAGACCGCTACCTTAGAAGCGCGTGTTGGAAATCCTGAACCCCGTTATCAGGATGTTCCGCTTGGCTCGATTAACTCGATGGGATTGCCAAATCAAGGTTTGGATTATTATTTGGATTATCTTTTGGAATTGCAGGCAAAAGAACCGAATCAAACCTTCTTCCTTTCCTTGGTCGGACTGTCTCAGGAAGAAACTCATAGGCTGTTAAAACAAGTGGAAGAAAGTGAGTTTAAGGGCTTAACCGAGTTGAATTTGTCCTGCCCAAATGTGCCAGGTAAACCACAAATTGCCTATGATTTTGAAACAACAGAGGCCATTTTAAAAGAGGTATTTAGCTACTTTACCAAACCTCTTGGGATTAAGTTGCCTCCTTACTTTGATATGGTGCATTTTGATCAGGCAGCAGCGATTTTTAACCAATTTCCGCTCGCTTTTGTCAACTGTGTCAACTCCATTGGAAATGGTCTCTACATTGAAGATGAGTCGGTTGTCATTCGTCCTAAAAATGGATTTGGAGGAATTGGTGGCGAATATATCAAACCGACAGCCCTTGCAAATGTCCACGCTTTCTACCAGCGGTTAAAACCAGAAATCCAAATCATTGGAACTGGAGGAGTTCTGACAGGTCGTGATGCTTTTGAGCATATCCTTTGTGGAGCTAGTATGGTGCAAGTTGGGACAACTCTTCATAAGGAAGGGGTCGTAGCCTTTAAGCGGATTACGGCAGAATTGAAAGCCATTATGGCAGAAAAAGGCTATGAAAGTCTAGACGATTTCCGTGGGAAATTGCAGTATATGGAGTAAACCAGACAGTTGAAAATCAATCGATTTTCAACTGTTTTTTCATAGGAATTACCTAGCTTTTTCAGGGAGAATAGCGTATACTAAAGAAAGGAGGGTTGTATCATGAAGAGAAGACGAGATCGTATCGGAAAACGGAGACGGCAGCAGCGAAAAAGATGGATAAGACAGGCTTTGTTTCTGCTGTTATTGGCTTGCTTGGGCGTAGGATTGTTTTATGGTGGACAGGCGCTTTTGGCCTTGTTTTCTCGTAAGAGTGATACGACAATTCCGTCTTTGGAAACGCCGGCATCGTCAGTGCAGCAGGAGAAGGTTCAGACGGCAAGGATTATGGCCCATGGGGATTTGCTCTATCATGATATTATCTACTGGAGTGCACAACAAGCTGATGGTCAGTATGATTTTACAGAGAACTTTACCTATGTCAAACCTTGGATTGAGCAGGCTGATTTTGCCATAGCAGATTTTGAGGGAACCATTTCGCCAGACTACCCCTTGGGAGGCTATCCTTTGTTTAATGCCCCAGCCTCAGTTGCGAGGGCTATTCAGCAGACGGGATACGATTTGGTTGATTTGGCCCACAATCACATCCTTGATTCTCAGTTATCTGGTTTGCTATCAACCGTCGATACTTTTAGGCAGGTTGGTGTGGATACCGTAGGGGTGTATCGTGATGGCAATCGCTCAACAGCACCTCTTTATATCAAGGAAGTTAATGGAATTAAAATTGCTGTCCTTGCCTATGCCTACGGTTTTAATGGCATGGAGGCAAACCTCACGCAAGAAGAATATGAAAACTATTTATCTGACCTTAATGTAGACAAGATTAAATCTGAATTAGAACGAGCGGAAGCAGAAGCTGATATCACGATTGTCATGCCACAGATGGGGATTGAATACCAGTTAGAACCAACAGAAGAGCAGGTTACTCTCTATCGTCAAATGGTAGAATGGGGAGCAGACATCATTTTCGGAGGCCATCCACATGTAGCAGAGCCAACGGAAATCATTGAAAAAGATGGCGAGCGAAAGCTCATTGTTTATTCTATGGGGAATTTTTTGTCTAATCAGCGCATGGAAACCATGGAAGGAGTCAACAACTTCCAATGGACAGAACGTGGCGTTTTAATGGATGTTACCCTTGAAAAGAAAGAAGGAAAGACACGAATTCAGACGGCAAAAGCTCATCCGACCTGGGTCAGTCGTGTGCCAAAAGAAGGAACGGACTTGTTTACCTATCAAACCTTTGTACTAGAGGACTTTATAGAAGGCGGTCCACATCGTCATCAATTAGATGAAGAAACCAAGGCGCGAATTGATGTCGCCTATCAAGAGATGAACGACTTTATGGGATTAAACTGGTAATATTAAACGCGTTAGCTTGTTTGATGAGATGATAGGATATTTACCAAGAACAAAGGATGTATGTAGGAATGAAGATAAAAGCAGTTGTAACGGATATGGATGGGACCTTTTTAGATGATCGTGGAGGGTTTGATCGTACTCGCTTTGAGCGGGTTTTGGAGCAATTGGAAAAGCGAGGGATTCCCTTTATTGTCGCAAGTGGCAATGGTCTGGAACGCTTGCTCGATCTTTTTGTGGACTTTGAAGACCGGATTTTCTTTCTGGCGGAAAACGGTGGCCTCTTTTACCACAAGGGGCAAACGATTTTTCGTAAGACCTTGGACCGTCATCTAATAGAAGAATTGATTCGCCATTATCAACCAAGGGTAGCAGACTATTGTTTAATGGTTTCAAGTGATACGACGATGTATATTGATGAGCAGGCTCCCCAGCCTTTTGAGGAGACAGACTTAGCGATTACAGTAGAGCAACTTCAGGCCTTTTGGGATAAGATTGTCCGCCTGCCAAGTTTACTTGAACTGCCAGCTGATGCTGCGATTACGCATGCAGGTTTTTGGGTGCCAGAAGAGTTGGTTGCAGATTTGGTGACGGATTGCAATGAAGTTTTTGGAGAACACTTGCTTGCTGTTACGAGTGGTTATGGTTCGGTGAGTATTTTACCAAAGGGTGTCCATAAGGCTTGGGGCTTGGAGCAAATCTTGCAACCGCTTGGTATTGATGCTAGTGAAGTTCTGGCTTTTGGCGATAGTGACAATGACTTGGAACTGTTGGCCTATGCCGGCTATTCTTATGCCATGGAAAATGCGTCTGAGCGTGTTCAGACTACTGCTAAATTCTGTGCACCGTCGCATACAGAACAAGGTGTTCTACAGGTGATAGAGAATGTAGTCTTAGGGGCAAACTCGTTCTATTGAAGCTATTCCCATTTGAGAATAGTTTTTCATTTGTTGTCAGGAAAAATCGGGTATGTTATACTGGTCTATTATGATGAGAATAAAACAGTTAGATAAGATGCTTGCTATTGTCCTTCTTGTCCTTGTTTTTTTGAGTGCTGTCTTCCTACGTCCTAAACTGAATCAGACGAGCTATGTACAATCGACTATTCCCACCCTATTTTTTCATGGTTATGGTAGTAGTGCGAATGCGGAGAAGCATATGACTCAAGCAGCAAGGAAAGCTGGAGTGACGCAGACCATTATTCGAGCAAATGTGGATACAGAAGGGCAGGTTACCTTGCTAGGAGAGATTCCGACAGGCGCAATCAATCCGATTGTCGAAGTGAATTATCAAGATAATCGGAATGCGGACTATCATCAAGATGCTCGTTATGCCAAGGCCGTCGTGATGAAATTACAAGAAACGTATGGATTTAGAGAAATAAACATGGTTGGTCATTCGATGGGAAATATGTCTATTCTCTTTTATCTCTTGGATTATGCCCATGAACAGAACCTGCCTCAGTTGCAGAAGGTGGTCCATATTGCCAATCATGTCAATGGCTTAGAAGGACGGGATTTGCCGGCAGATCCTAGTTTAGATGAACAGACAGGCCAGCCTAAGAAGATGAGTACTAGCTATCAAGAGTTGCTTGCGCTACGTGACCGATATCCAAAGCAGCAAATAGATGTATTGAATGTCTATGGTGATCTAGAAGGTCAATCTGATGGTTCTGTTTTGAATGTCTCGTCAAAGAGTTTGAAATACTTAGTTTCTGAAAGAGCAACATCCTATACGGAAGAGAGGATAACTGGTAAAGGTGCCCAACATAGCCAATTACATGAGAATCCAGAAGTAGACAGACTATTGCTTGATTTTTTGTGGGGAGTAAATTAATCTATTGGATTGGTATAGTTTGAGCTGAGAAATATAGAAGCGAGGAATACGAAATCATCCTCGCTTTTTATTATTAGGTTTAGCTATCAACAGCTGATGAGATACCAACAAATTGATTATCCTATCAATTCCCTACTGCATCCCTCTCTGTTGATTCAATCGGATTCGCAAAAACAAGGAGTTTGTTTAGTCTAGTTATCTAGTCAGTCTTTCTTTGCTAAGAAAAGTTTATCTATCTTCTAAGTAAGCCTGTTTTTCACGGAAAAAATGTCGACTTATTTCTAAGTCCGTCGTTTTTTGGTAAAAAAGTTGAGCTTCATCTCCTAGAGAATCCGTCTTTCAACAAATTATTCGGGACTTGCTTTTAGGGAGGGCGTTTTTCAATGAAACGTTCGGGAATTACCGCTTAGAGAGGCTTTCTCTTGTTGAAAATCGCTTGTCTAACTTTCAAGTCTGGTTTCTTCTGATGAAAAAATTATTCCTAACGATTAAGTAAGGCTGTTCGTATCGAAAACAGCTTGTCCTCGTTTCAAAAGAAAGCCCTGACTAAGAAGTTACTCCTAGTCAGGGTCTTGTGTCTGATTGTATTATTATGTGGTTTCTAGGTTTGTATAAGTAGCCCCTTCCTATGTCGTCGCTTGTTTATTTTTGGTTCGGGGAGAAAAAGTCTTTTTATTGCCACCATCCTCATGTGCTTTCGGACATCAGCGACTTCCTTCGGAATTCCATGATTCATCTTCGAGTCTAAGGTCTCGAAGATGCCGAGTGACAGAAAACGTTCATATGATAACGTTTTCCGTCACTTTTAGCACGGCGGAGGTGGCGGTATTATGCTCGCTACGCTCGCAAATTTTCTAACCTTAAAACTACGGAAAATTAAATATCATTGTAATGTTTTTCTGAATTGTGAGGTTTGTCTACGTTCTGAAGCAATCCACTGGATTAACCTCGCTTTCTCATTTTTCGGCTCGGGTTAAAACAATCCACTGGATTAGCCTTGCTTTCTTATTTTTAGGCTCGGGTTAAAACAATCCACTGGATTAGCCTTGCTTTCTCATTTTTCGGCTCGGGTTAAAACAATCCACTGGATTAGCCTCGCTTTCATATTTTTAGGCTCGGGTTAAAACAATCCACTGGATTAGCCTCGCTTTCTCATTTTTCGGCTCGGGTTAAAACAATCCACTGGATTAGCCTCGCTTTTTCATTTTTCGGCTCGGGTTAAAACAATCCACTGGATTAACCTCGCTTTTTCATTTTTCGGCTTGGGTTAAAACAATCCACTGGATTGTTTTAATTCCCTACACTGCTGAATTTTTTCATGCCGTATCGAAATAGGGTGTAGTTTATGCTGAAGATGGTGAGGACGACGAGGGGGAGGAGGAGTCCGATGGAACTGATGTTTAGGAAATGAAGGGCAGGGAAGTAGGAGGTAAAGGCGTAAGGGAAGACGAGGGTAAGGAGAATTTGGATGGCGGTTGGGTAAATGCGAATCGGATATTGCGCCATTTGATTGAGTGAGAAAATTCCCATGGTAATGGGGAAGGATTCGACTGTCCAGAAGGCAAGAGCAGTTGGTCCTAGCTGAATGGCTGCGTAGAGCAGGCCGATACAGATACAACTTAGGGTAAACAAGAGATAATCTGTCACTTCCCAATGGAGTTGTAAGAGGTGATAGGCCTTGCTGGTTGCAATGATCCCGACCAGAGTTGTTCCGATTCCTTGCAATTGCACTCGTTCTGAAATCAGTTGAAAGAGGGGGTTGACAGGTAAAATCATCAATCGCTCAAATTCTCCTTCACGAATATAGCGGCTGCCAAACATCCATAAATTATCAAAGAAAATCAAATGAACAGACCGTCCAATGGTTGAAATACCGTAGATAAAGAGCATTTGGCCATAAGAAAAGCCTGCGATTTCCCTGATATTACCAAAAAGAACATTTAAGAAGATAAGATAGACAATTTGTTCGACGAGAGATGACAGTAGTCCGATAAAGAAATCCATCCGATAGGACATGGCAGCAATCAAAAAGGCCTTGACATTGTAATAGTAAAGTTTTACGTATCGTTTCATCCTACCCTCCAAAAATGACCAAGCGTTTTTTAGCTCCTTGCCAAAGGACATACATCAGTCCAGCTAGAAGAGGAGCCCAAATCAATTGTAGCCAGAAAAGGCTAGGATCCACTTCTTTTTCCAAGAGAATAGTAATCGGAAAATTAACTGCAAAACTATAAGGTAAAAAGCTGAGTAGTTTGGCAATTGGTGCTGGATAAAAACTTAAGGGTAATAGCACGCCTGCTGATAGGCTGAAAATACCTTCTCGCAAGATAAAGAGTCCCCATGTGTTGACGGTGTAAAAGGAGAGCAGTCCAAAGCCCAAATCCATCAATTGCACCATGAACATTCCAATCAGGCTAGTCAGAACAAAGATGCCTAAGGTTTTTATGTCCGGCAAATAAAAGTTAGGATTGACCATCGGAACGACCAGTAACACCAATATGAATTTTCCAGCTTCGATGATTTTCAGACCGAAATCTTGAAAGAAAAGGGCGGTAATGGGGGAGTAGGGATAGAGCAGTTCGCCTGTAATATCCCCTCTGACGATAGATCTAGCCAGATCGCGTCCGATTCCAAAATTATTGAGATTGTTCAAGAGATTGGCAAAGATAATATAGGTCGTAAAGGTTGCAAGGCTGTAACCATTGACCTCCGATTGACTAGCGAAAATCGTCTTCCACACAAATAGAGATACCAGTATTTTTAGCAACATGGAAATCAGGGTTGCTAGGAAAAAGGACTTGTACTGCAATTGAAGCAACAACATCTGTTTTGTGACATGAAGGTACTTAGTCATGTAAGCCCCCCTCGTAAATGCGCTTGACAATCTGTTCAATCGTGACTTCCTTCATGGTGACATCATCAATAGGATAATGGGTGAAAGCCAACTGAATAATGTGGGCATTGCTATGGTGTTCTGTCTGGTAATGAATCTCAAAATGATGTGAATCCACTTGTTCCCATTCAAGATAAGGAGCTTCTAGCGGTGTTTCAATCGCTGTATGGCTTGTAAAGGCAATGGTTTTGACCTTGGAAAAATTCTCTTTTAAATGGATGAGGCTGCCGTCATAGACTTTCTGCCCCTTATCAATGATGATAATGCGCTCGCAGAGGGTTTCGATGTCTTGCATATCATGAGAGGTAATCAGAAAAGTCGTTTGGTATTCCTCATTCATGGTGCGGATGAAGTTGCGAATCAACTCCTTGACACTGGCATCCAGTCCAATAGTTGGCTCATCTAAAAAGACGACAGCAGGTTGGTGGAGGAAAATAGCCGCAAATTCACACTTGACCCGCTGACCGAGTGAAAGATTGCGAATGGGCTGATGGAGAATACTCTCTAATTCCAAAAGTTTTGTCAGACGTGTGAGGCGTTCTTGGTAAAGTTGGTTTGGAACATCGTAAATCTTGGCATGAAGAAAGAAGGATTCGATGACAGGAATATCCCATTTGAGGTGGGATTTTTGGCCAAATAAGACACCGATTTGCCGATTGACAGCTGTTCGTTCCTTGGCTGATTCCAGACCGTTAATCAAGACCTGCCCGTGATCGGGATACAGCACTCCAGTTAGCATTTTGATGGTTGTCGATTTTCCGCTCCCATTTGAGCCGATATAGCCAATGATTTCTCCTTTTTGAACGGATAGGGAAATATCCTGAACTGCTGGAATATAGCGTTTTTTAGGCTGAAAGAAGGATTTTATTGAGCCTAGTAGGCCCGCTTCCTTATCAACAATCGTGTAAGTTTTTGATAAATGATGTGCTTCGATCATGATAACTCCTTGACTAGCATAAAATCAACTGAGAAAACGTTTGCGTAATCGATTATACCACATCCGACTTAGGTAGACAAGGAATTATCGGTTTGTTGGAAAGGGAAGAGAGCTTTTTTCGCTTTTTACTCTATCCTATCAGTGATTTTGAGCGAAAACGGGCAAACATCCCTAGATTATCTACGGAAGAGCTATTTTAAAAAGTTTTATATTGAATATTTCCTATAGAACATGGTAAAATAGAGTGATTATTTCTGGATAAATGAGTGAGATGAGATGAATAAGTATCAAACCATTTGTAAGTTTTTAGGGCAGACCTTGCTGTATTTCGTGATTTTTCTGGGCCTATTGTACTTTTTTTCCTACCTTGGACAAGGTCAAGGTGGCTTTATTTACAATGAATTTTAGAGGTGTATGGTGAGACAGTTGATGATAAAAGACATGATTGAAACAATTGAACAGTATGCGGCAGCTCAGCCTGATTTTCCTGTTTATAATATCTTGGGCGAGGTGCATAGCTACCGTGATTTAAAGCAAGATTCGGATAGCCTTGCGGCAAAGATTGACAGTCTAGGTTTGCCTGAAAAATCTCCTGTTGTGGTCTTTGGTGGACAAGAGTATGAGATGCTAGCGACCTTTGTCGCCTTGACCAAGTCGGGTCATGCCTATATCCCGATTGATAGCCATTCGGCCTTGGAGCGCGTGTCTGCGATCGTGGAAGTGGCAGAGCCGAGCTTGATTATCGGGATTGCAGATTTTCCAATGGAGGTGGCAACACCCCAGCTTACCTTGTCTGAAGTCAAGGATATTTTCGTTCAAAAAACGGCTTATGACATCACGCACTCAGTTAAGGGAGATGACAATTACTATATCATTTTCACCTCTGGCACTACTGGTAAGCCAAAGGGGGTGCAAATTTCCCATGAAAATCTTCTTAGTTTTACCAACTGGATGATTACCGATAAGGAGTTTGCGACACCAGAAAGACCGCAAATGCTAGCCCAGCCACCTTATTCTTTTGACTTGTCGGTCATGTACTGGGCACCAACTCTGGCTCTTGGTGGCACTCTTTTTGCATTGCCAAGTAGCTTAGCACAGGATTTCAAGAAATTATTTGCAACGATTTTGGAGTTGCCGATTGCGATTTGGACGTCAACCCCTTCTTTTGCTGATTTGGCGATGTTGTCTGAGGACTTCAACGCAGAGAAAATGCCGCAGATTACCCATTTCTACTTTGATGGTGAGGAATTGACGGTGAAGACAGCTCAAAAACTGCGTGATCGTTTCCCAAGTGTGCGGATTATCAATGCGTATGGTCCGACTGAAGCAACAGTAGCCTTATCAGCGGTTGCTGTGACAGACGAGATGTTACAGACCCTTAAACGCTTGCCAATCGGTTATACCAAGGCGGATTCGCCAACCTTTATCATTGATGAAGCAGGCAATAAACTTCCATTTGGTGAGCAGGGAGAGATTATCGTGTCAGGACCTGCTGTTTCAAAAGGCTACATGAATAATCCTGAAAAAACAGCAGAAGCCTTTTTTGAATTTGAAGGATTACCAGCCTATCATACAGGAGACGTTGGTTCGATGACAGCAGAGGGTCTTCTGCTTTACGGTGGTCGGATGGACTTCCAAATCAAGTTTAATGGCTACCGGATCGAGTTAGAAGATGTATCTCAAAATCTCAACAAATCCCAGTATATCAAGTCAGCAGTAGCGGTACCACGCTACAATAAGGACTACAAGGTACAGAATCTCTTGGCCTATGTCATTCTGAAAGAGGGTGTCCGTGAGCAATTTGAACGAGACATTGACATCACGAAGGCTATTAAGGAAGACTTGGAAGACATCATGATGTCGTATATGATGCCATCGAAATTCCTCTATCGCGAGAGCCTGCCTTTGACCCCAAATGGCAAGATTGACATTAAGGGCTTAATCAGCGAGGTAAACAACCGATGATGGGCTTTGTCAACCAACTTCCGCATTTGGAACCTTACGGAGATCCGCAGTATTTTGTCTATCTGATTGCTGCGGTCTTGCCTATCTTTATCGGTCTCTTTTTTAAGAAGCGTTTTGCCTGGTATGAAGGGGGGGTCAGTCTAGCCTTTATCGTCTTGATGTTGACAGGGACGAGCCTAGCTCAACTTGTTGCCCTCTTGTTTTATGTTATGTGGCAAACTAGCTGGGTTTTCAGCTACAAATGGTATCGAGCGAAAAAAGATAACAAATGGGTTTTTTATCTTCATACGGCACTCGCTGTTTTTCCACTGTTTATGGTTAAGGTAACTCCAGCGATTTCAGGGCACCAATCGCTCTTTGGTTTCTTGGGAATTTCCTACCTGACCTTCCGATCAGTCGGGATGATCATTGAATTGCGAGATGGGGTATTGACAGAATTTACGCTGTGGCAATTCTTACGCTTTTTGCTCTTTATGCCAACCTTCTCAAGTGGGCCGATTGACCGTTTCAAGCGGTTTGAAGCGGATTATACTGCAATTCCAGACAAGGATGAGTTACTGGACATGCTAGAAGTTGCAGTGCGTTACATCATGCTTGGTTTTTTATACAAATTCATTTTAGCCCACATTTTTGGGTCCATGATTTTGCCACCGCTCAAGCAGTATGCCCTATCCCAAGGTGGCTGGTTTAACCTACCGACCTTAGGGGTCATGTATGCCTTTGGTCTTGACTTATTTTTTGACTTTGCAGGCTACTCTATGTTTGCTATTGCAATGTCTCATCTCATGGGGATTAAAAGTCCGAGAAACTTTGACAAGCCCTTTCTCTCTCGTGACCTCAAGGAATTTTGGAATCGCTGGCATATAAGCTTATCCTTTTGGTTCCGTGATTTTGTCTTTATGCGGTTGGTCATGGTTCTCATGCGCAATAAGGTTTTTAAAAATCGAAATACAACCTCAAGCGTGGCTTACTTGCTCAATATGCTAGTCATGGGCTTCTGGCATGGAGTGACCTGGTATTATATCGCTTATGGCCTTTTTCATGGTCTTGGTCTAGTAGTCAATGATGCTTGGCTTCGAAAGAAAAAAACGCTCAATAAAGAACGCAAAAAAGCAGGGCTTGCCCCTCTCCCAGAAAATCGCTTGCTTCAAGCCTTAGGGATTGTGGTGACCTTTCACGTTGTCATGTTGTCATTTTTAATCTTTTCTGGATTTTTAAATGACCTGTGGTTTAAGAAATAAAAGGAGTTTACAATGGATATTAAAGCAGAAGTCATCGAAATTATTGATGAATTATTTATGGAAGATGTGTCAGATATGATGGATGAGGACTTGTTTGATGCAGGTGTCTTGGATAGTATGGGAACCGTTGAATTGATTGTCGAGATTGAAGCTCGCTTTGATATTCGTGTCCCAGTATCTGAATTTGGCCGTGATGATTGGAATACGGCAAACAAGATTATCGACGGCATTACGGAGTTACGAAATGCTTAAACGCTTATGGCTCATTTTAGGCCCGGTCTTTTGTGCAGCCTTGCTGGTTGTCTTGTTATTGGTTTTTTATCCGACCCATCTTCGTCACAATTTTGAGCTTGAAAAACGCTCGGCAGTCACCCTAACGGCTCGGAGTTTCAAAGGACGGACCCAGAAAGTCCGTGCCTTGACGGATCCTGACCACCGCTTTGTTCCTTTTTTTGGCTCCAGCGAATGGCTGCGTTTTGATAGCATGCATCCGTCTGTTTTAGCTGAAAAATATGACCGTCCTTATCGTCCTTATTTGTTGGGACAACGTGGCGCGGCCTCTTTGAACCAATACTTTGGGATGCAACAAATGTTGCCAGAATTGGAAGGTAAGACGGTTGTCTATGTTATATCTCCTCAGTGGTTTACCAAGAAAGGCTATGACTCTAGTGCCTTTCAGCAGTATTTTAATAGCGACCAGTTGACGAGTTTTTTGAGCCAGCAAGCAGGAGATGAGGCGGCGCAACATGCGGCTGAACGCATCTTGCAGCTCTATCCCAATGTGACGATGGCAGATATTGTCAAAAAAGTAGTACAAAAAGAGACCTTATCGTCTTCAGAAAAACAGTTTATTAGTTTGATGGCACGCTTTCATAAACGTCAAGATTATTTCTTTAGTAGTTTAACTTCTGAAAATACTGGGAATTTTGAGCAAAAAGTGCTACCAGAGCTTAACCAACTGCCAGATCAATTTTCTTATGAAGAGTTGGAAAAGGTTGCCATTCAAGAGGCAAGAGGATGCACCAAGTCTAATGACTTAGGGATTGATGATCGTTTTTATAAACATCGATTAAAAAAAGATATCAAGAAATTAAAAGGATCACAAAAAAAATTATCCTATATCCAATCGCCAGAATACAATGACTTGCAGCTGGTCTTGCAACTCTTTGCTCAATCAAAAATGAAGGTCCTCTTTGTCATTCCGCCGGTCAATGAAAAGTGGATGGCTTACACGGGACTGCGTGAGGAGATGTACCAACAGACGGTTGCAAAAATCAAGTACCAACTGGAGAGTCAGGGGTTTACGAATATTGCTGATTTTTCAACAGATGGAGGAAAAACCTATTTCATGGAAGATACCATTCACATAGGTTGGCTTGGTTGGTTAGAATTTGACAAGGTAGTGGATCCTTTTATTACAAGTTCTGAACCTGCTCCCAGCTATCAGCTGAATCCAGCCTTCTTCAGTAAAGAATGGGCAGATTATGATGGAGATGTGACGAACTTTTCGACAAAATAATTATTCGCAAGAAGAAAAAATAAAAAATCAGTCAAGGTCAAGCAAGGCAGGGCCTTGATTTTTGGTAAGATGATAGGATGAAATTGGAGGAATCAGATGATTAAAGGTTCGTGTCTGTGTGGGAAAGTGAGTTATGAGGCGACAGAATTGACCGCTCCCATCGTGTTTTGCCATTGTTCCTTTTGTAGGAAGGCTTCTTCTACAGCCTTTTCGACTAATGCTTTGGTAGATTTGGCTAGTTTTCAACTGCTATCTGGCCAAGAAGCACTGGTAACCTACGAATCCTCACCAGGGAAGATTCGTTATTATTGCAAGCATTGCCATAGCCAAATCTATCACACAAAAACAGACGTGCCAGGCCAGCTGACCTTGAAGTTGGGAACGATTGATAGGTGTGACCAAGATTTAGATAAGTTGGAGCGCAAGCATATCCATCATGAGCAAAGGTTGCCCTGGTTGGCGGATGATAGCAAGCATACCTAACGGTATCTAATGCTCATAAAAAATTAAGATTTGACGTCGTTCACTCACCTTGCTTCGACAGTCTAGTGGACTGTTGAAGGTTGGGAATAAGGATTATGAATCCTCAGCGTAACCTCCCTTACCCCTGTGGTTTTTAGGACACAAGCTACGCTAGTTTTATCTATCACTTTCCACAATTCTCAATTGCAAGGGGCGAGCTGCACCCTTTCTATTTCCAGCCTTCCACAATTCTCAATTGTGGAAGCTAGTCAGATTTTGATTTTTATAGAGTCTTAGTTGACGAATAGATGTTTAGCTGAATGATGAAAAATAACGAGGTCAAATTCCTGACCTCGTTATTAGTTTAGTCCACATAAGCGGTTGATTGGTTGTTAAGCCAGCTATAAAGCAGTCCGATGACTAGTCCACCACCGACATAGTTTCCAAGACCTGAGAAGAGAAAATTAGAAAGGACAGAGAGAAGATTCATACCTTCCACCGTTCCACCTGTTGAGAAGAAGGCGAGAGAGAAGGTTGAGAAGTTGGCGATAACGTGTTCAAAGCCAAGGAAGGCAAAGATAAAGATAATGAAAATGACGGCAATCGCTTTTCCAGCATCATCCTTCATCTTTAGAAAGACAAAGACGGCGATATTGACCACCATATTGGCGAAAATTCCCTCGACAAATTGAGTGAGCGGTGTTTTGGCAAGCTTGGCAATGGTACCTTGCACTAGATAGCTATCCATAGCCACATGCCCAATGGAATATGGAGCAGTTTGCGCTAGTAAGAAGCAGACGATGACCGCACCAACAAAGTTAAAGAAGATACAGGTTGCTAGAATCTTTAGAGCGGTTTTGGTTGGAATGACCTTGCGATAAATAGCCACCGTCATATACATCATATTCGATGTGCCGAGCTCTGCATTCATATAAAGAATCATGAGGAGCCCCCAGCCAAACATGAGACCATAGCTAAATTTCCCGAGACCTGCTGCCACATGTTCTAGCTTGTCAGCTGTGTAAAGCGCAATGGCAATCCCAAGTGCCAGATAGACACTCGCAAAAATAGAGCGAAGGGCATATGCCCAATAGTTGCTTTCAATCAAGTCAGCTTTCTTCTTGATACTTTTATCAATTGTATACATCAATGTTTGACCTTGTCCTGCCACAATAAGTACCTACTTCTTTTTTATTTGATATATTTATCACAAATTATACTATACCAAAAAATTGGGCAAAATGTAAGGGTTTTTATAAAGAAAATACAGCTTGCAAATCACTCTGTTTTAGGTCTAATAAAAAACAAGTAATAATAGGAGGGATGATATGAAAAAAAGAGAAATTTTTGACCAAGTGGTCAAGATAATGCGGACTGATTCAGCGACTAAAAAGGATATCATTGGGGCAGATCCAGAAATGTATCGTCAGAAGATATCAGACGACATGTCAGAAGAGGAGTTTCTGTATCACATGCATTGTTACCTTGCAAGTTTTGGCATTCTTTCCCATGTGTCCTTCTTCAAGAAGAATCGCAAAGCACTCGCAGTTCGTCTTAAGCGCCAAGGAGATATGCTCTATGTAGTGGAAGCAGATCCTGCGACCAATCTTCAAAAAGGAGATAAGATTATTGCACTTGACGGTTGCGATATTTCAACTCTGTACCAAGAACATCGAGCCTATTTTACGAGTCCTACTGAGGAACGCCAAGCACAGGAATGGAAATATTTTGTCCATAAGGCTGACAGACTCACAGTAATAAGGGCAAATCGGAAAGAGGAGATTCAACTGCAAGAAGTGGAGCAGGCGACGGAAGACAGTTTTGAAGTGAAGCAGTTACAGCCTGATCTTGTCTACCTTAAAATGGAGAATTTTTGGAATGAGGAAAAAATAGGAGCCCTTTACCAAGAAGCAGCTCCCTTACTAGAACAAGCTACCTACCTCATCATTGATGTCCGTGTCAATCATGGAGGCTCAGATTCTCTCTACTTCCCCTTAATCAAATACGCTTTACCAGAAGGGACCAGTCTTGCAGAAATTGATTTATCAGGATCAGGTATGGAAGTTCTCTACACAGAGAGAAATGTTGATTTGCGTTTAGCTCTATTTCAAGAAGATTTGAAAGATGAGCATTTATCAGAAGAAAGTCGCCAGTTCTTGCTGGAGTTTATTGACGAATTACAGACTAATCGTGGCAAGGGTTATGTTGTTCATAAGGAGGATGACTCCGATAGAGAGTATTTTGCTGGGATTGTAGGTACTGCTAAGTCAGAGAAAATTTTTGTATTATCAGATGTAGAGTGTGGTTCCTCTGGAGATAATTTTGTTCAGATAATGAAAGAGTTGCCTAAGGTGATGGTACTTGGTAGACCGACTATGGGTATTTTGGATTACTCTAATTGCTGCTTCGTAGATTTTGATGACTACCAATTCATGTTTCCAACCTCACGTGATCTTGATCTTGATTTGGGAAAAGGCATGACAGATAAGGGGGTAGAACCAGATGTATTCGTTCCCTGGACTCCTGAACACTTAGAGCGTGATGTGGACTTGGAAGAATGTTTGAACTTGTGTGTAACATAATAAAAAGACTAAGAGTCTTGGTACCTTCAAGTTGCCAAGATTCTTAGTCTTTTGTAAATGGATTAAGTCTTGTTCCGATACTCACGCGCTGCCGGTGGTTGATAGCTTGCAATAAAGTGTTCGATTTGTTCTAAATCATCTGAGAAGAGTGTTTTTTCTCGATCTTCTAATGTCAAAAATCCTGCGCTAACCATGTTATCAAAGAATTGTTCCAAGGCCTGATAGTAGCCTGCAATAGTAAAGAGGATGCAGGGTTTGTCGTTTTTTCCAATCCTTGCCCATGAGATAACTTCGCTGATTTCTTCTAAAGTACCAGGGCCACCAGGCAGTGCGATAAACGCGTCCGCCTCTTGTATCAAGGCCAATTTACGTTCAGACATGGTTTCAACTGTCCGTAGTTCTGAGAGATGAGGATGGGCGAGTTCACGATCTTTGAGAAATTCTGGAATGATACCAATGACTTGCCCACCGTGTGCTAGGACCGTATCTGCAATCAAGCCCATGAGTCCAGTATTGCCACCGCCGTAGACCAACGTATGGCCACTTTCTGCAATCCATTTGCCAAGGGCAATCGTTCCTTCTTGATAGCTTGGATTTTCTCCTAAACTTGCTCCACAGTAAACGGTTATATTCATTGTCCTTTAAACCTTTCTTCTAACTTTTCCTTATGGCTTGTCATGATGCCCTCAAGCGAAATCTGGTAGATATCTGCGATAATAAACAGATTATCTAAGACATCGCCTAGTTCCTCACGGATGTGGAGGAGATTTTCTTTCTGGTTGCTAATGGGTTCATCGGGGCGATCCCGTCCAATCTCCATTTTCCGAATCGCCTGTGCTAGCTCTCCTACCTCTTCACAGAGAAAATTAGCCCGAATAAAAGGATTGTAGGCATACCAACCACGCTCTTTGTAAAAACGACTGACCCAATCTTGGTAGTTACGAATGTCCATGTTTGTCTCCTAATGATACTTTTTAGTATTATAGCAGTTTCTCGAAGGTTTGACTAGGATTGATAGTTTTTATAGTTTAAAGAAGCAAATAGAAAATAAGTTGAGAAAGGCTTATAGCAGTCAAAATAATCTGTTCAAAGTAAGAACCTATATTCACAAAAGATGTTAAACTAAAGGTATGACACGAAAAGCATATGGTACTGATTTAACCAATCAAGAATAGGGAAAACTTGAACCTTGTTTCTCAAATCACCGTACCTATAAATGGTCTAAACAAACTCGTGAATGCGACTTTGTACATCACCAAAACGAGCTGTCAATGGCGTATACTCTCCCATGACTTGCCTCCAATCTATGCCATCATTGATTCTCAAAGCGTGAAAACAACAGATGTCGCAAAGGAGCGTGGCATTGATGATGGTAAAAAAGTCAAAGGAAAAAAACGCATATCGTTATTGATACCATGGGGAATTTCCTGGATGTTGTGATTCGTGTAGCCAATCTTCATGGACCGACCTCAGGGATATTATAAAGTGATAGCTCAAGAGTTCCAATGTCCAGTAGATATTTTTGAAGAAATTAACGGAAGCTGGCACATCATTCCCCTACGCTAGGTTATTGGCGGACTTTCTCTTGGTTGAATTACTCTAGACGATTGGCTAAGGATGTTGAAAAATCAGTATCTTCAGAGGTCGCTTTTGTGTAATTATGACACATTAGTCGGATTTTAAGTATCTTATGATGTTGTGAATATAGGTTTTAATAGTCTGCAAGTTTCCGAAAAGGATGATTTTTGTTCATCATTTTGATGTGAGGTATTTTTTATACAATAGATTCAAAATGAAACACAATTTAATAATATATTAAAAATTGTTTTATTTTAAAAAAATCGTTCCAAATAAAAACAATCAAAATATTTAACATCTTAATATTATGATAGTCTCATGCTAATATAGATTTTGTAAAAACGTTTACAAAAAATAAAAACTGTCCTATATACAGGAACAAAAAGGAGAATACTATGACATTACAAATGATTCTTGCTCTCAGTATTTTGGTGTTGATGATTGTCATGATTATGTCTGACAAGTTTGCATTTGGAGCTCCGCCAATTTTTGCCTGCTTGCTATTGGTTGCGACAGGACTATCTACTGTTCAAGAAGCCTTTGCTGGTTTTATAAATCCTAGCGTTGTTATGGTTGCAGGGTTTATGGTAGTAATGGCAGCGTTGATGAAAACAAGTTTCATTGCTAAAGTGCAGACAACGATGACTAGCTTAGTAAATAAGGGTGGATATAAGAGTTATATTCTACTGCTCGTTGTTGTTATGCTTGGAGCGAGTCTAGCTGGTATGGGGTCGACAGGCTACTATGTTTTGATTCTATCTTTAGTATCAACAATTCCTTACAATAAGAATTTACCCACTTCTAAGTTGATGATGCCTCTTGGATTTGCGACTAACCATCCAATCGTGCCAATCAATGTAGCACTAACATATGGTCTGACAGTAGGTGTCCTTGAAACAGCAGGCTTTTTAGAAGGTGTTCCAATGGTGAGATTTGCGATTGTTCATTTTATTCTGTCGCTTGCTTTCCTAGCTTGGAGTATTATTGCTTACAAATTATTACCAGACCACGAGATTACTGACACAGACGAATCTATTAGTGGTCCAGAAATTGCTGTAACAATGATGAACCCAATTCAAGAAAAAATTACAATTGTAATGTTTGTTATCAGCGTTGTTGGTATGATGTTAATGAATCAATTAGGGAATTTGGCATATGTAATCCCTGGTCTTGCTGCTGCTGTTATTTTATTTGTAGGTGCATTGGATTTTCGTTCCGTACGAGATAATATGGGAGCACCTGTTATTCTGATGATGGCTGGAGTTATAGGTGTAGCAGATGCTTTAGGAAACACTGGTTTTACTGCTTTGGTTGGAGATTGGGTAGCGAATGCGATTGGTACAAGTCTCCCTCCGTTTCTTCTTATCTTGTTGTTTGTTTTCTTGACTAGTACAAGTGCTACCTTTACAGGTTCAAACATGGGGTCAGTATTTATCTTTGCTCCTATTGCTATTGCGACCTGTATGAGTCTTGGGCTCAGCCCTCTTGCCGCTGCTGTAGCGGTTACTATTTCAGGTTGGAATGGTGGTTATATGCCAGTTGATGGTATGCCAGCTATGATTCTAGGTATGGGAAATTATAAACTGCCTGAATTTTGGAAGTACTCGGTTCCAATGTATTTAATCCGAATTATTGCCCTTACCGCTGGCTCAGTAATCATGTTTCCACTTTAAAATATAAAAAGTTGTTGTTGCATTGTTCAAAAAATTGGACAGTAAATCATAAAAAGGATTCAGTTCTGTATTATGCAGGACCGAATCCTTTTTATGATTTATGTGCCTTTAAGCTAAGTATCGCTCCGTAAGGTGCGATGCAAATAAACCACCCGCTACGCGGGTGCGCATCAGATGTTATGCAAAAAATCTCTAAAGGCGATACTCATATGGCACTCAGGCACATAGTTTATCACATACAAAGTGGATGTGTTCTATCACATTGTGTTTACTCCTAAATATAGACAAAAAATAATATAGAAGTAGTTTAGAGGAGATATTTCGCTGATTATGCAGTTAAATTATAGAAGAATATCTGCTGCCAGATTATGTTCATATGCTAGTGAGCATTCCACTACGGGTAAGTGTATCAAGTTTCATGGGATATTTAACAGTTAAAAGTGCCTTAATGATGTTTGATAAACACGCCAATTTAAAATATAAATTTGAGAATCGTCATTTTACTAGAAAAATCAGACAAAAAATTAAAATATTTCCAGTTAATACCCAACGCCCTTTGACGGAGTCAGGGCGTTGGGTATACGCGTAAAACGCTCTATTAAAGAGGCAGTGAACTATTCTTCGCTAGCCTTATTTCTAAACTTTCACAATTCTCAATTGTGAAAGCTAGTCAATATGTGGGATATTAACAGTCCAGTAGACTGTTAATACTTGAGCCTAGAAATTAGAAAGCGAAATTAACAAAATTGATTTCTACGAAATCACGATTGAGTCCTACTCCCCATGATTTGCAGAATAAAAAAACGAAGATATTCAGATATATGGTGTAGGATTTCTTACTGATAAAGCGAGGATGTTATTTGCTTAATTATATTTTATATATCTCCATAATGTTGTTCTGCTGATGCCCAGTTGCTTAGCTGTTTTTGTTTGATTTCCCTTATTTTGCTCTAAAGTCGCAAGGATAATATCTCTACTATAGTCAAAAAGTGTCTTTTCTTCAATCAAATGAGGTATGATAGGTATCTCCGATTGAATCATAGTCAATGAATTGATATGACGGCGCTCTTCTTGTAAGAGTTCGGAAACTTGATGCTCAGAAATATAGTATGATTGAGTGCTAAGAACTAATTTTGTAATGACTCGTTCAAGTTGAGAGAGATTTTCAGACCAATGGAAATTTTGTAGACGTTCCAGCGCTTCAGGTTCTAATCCAATTACTTGAGAGTTACATTCAATTTTAATCTTATTTAGAAAAAGAGTTATGATGCTAGTGAATTCATTATGCCGTTCAGCTAGTGATGGTGAGTAAAGACTGGCACAATTAAGTTCACTTACAATGTGTTCAAAAATTCCGAACGGATCTCCTTTGATTTTGGTATTGTAGGTCATCAGAAGATTGTTGTGTCTAAGAAAATTGCTATCTTTAATAAATTGTATCAATTGCTGGCAGATAGGGATATTTAGCTTATCTATATGTGTTAAAAGTAAAGTGTTATCAGCTTCAAGTAATAAACCATTATTATTATTTGATAGATATTTCCAAAGACGTTCATTTAATTGGTGGCAGTCGATACTGATTAGATTCTGCTTATGCTGTTTCATTTGTAAAAAGGCGGAATAGGCTAGGCTGGTTTTTGCGGTTCCGCTTTCTCCAAAAATTAGCATTGTATTATAATGTTTTAGGAGATTCTTCGTCAACTCTCTATTTTTTTCTTGTATGAATGAGGTTGATAGTAATTTTTTTGAAATAGCTTCTTCGGCTTCTTTTTGAGAAATGAAATGAACACCGAATCGTTTCCCTGTGATAGGTGGTGTATTGACTTTGATATCACAGTGCCAATATGAATTATTATCGGTATAGAAACTATGTACTTTAATTTGATAAGTCTGTCCCTTATGTGTATGATAAAACTGGTTTTGTTTTTCTAGATTTTTTTTGCTGAGAAGTAGTTTGATAGATTTTTGCAGGCTTGCTTCTACATTTGAAATAATTACATCACCTTGTTGCGAAAGAATTAAAACTTGTTGCGATTGATTTTGTATAATCTGATGTAGTAGATAATTATCCTTTTTTATTGTATTGAGATATTTTACAAATGTAATTGCTTGTTGATAAGCATTTGTTATACTTTCGACACCAGAAGTAATAAGTAGGGTATTCATTGATTTTTTGAGTGCAGTCTGGTTAGTAATTGCATCACAGAGAACTAAATCAAAATGTTCTCGTTTAAGGTCGTCTAGTACTAAGTCAGCTTGTTCTGGACTTTCCAAGGTTATAATTTTGATATTATATTGCAAAACATCACAAATAAGGTGTGCGGTTTTAGTGATACTTGAGTAAGCAACAATGGCGATATGTTGAGTATAGTTATTTGCTAGTTTGATTGCACTCAAAATGTCATAAATAGAGATGGAAACATCAAAGACTGGGATACTAGCTACCTCTTGAATCATGCTCGCAGTCCCTCCTCTAGAAATAATGGCATCGTAATCCTTATGAGCAAGTGATTGAGCTAATTGCTGACCTTCCGATAAGTCGGCGGTATAGATGTCTATTGCAATCTCTTCAAAATCTTTTGCAGTAATAAACATTGAGTGGTTTAACTCTTCGTAGGGAGCGATTCCTAATAATCTAATTTGTTTCATTTGCATCCTCTTTGTTTCATTTATAGACAATTTTACAACATTTTGTTTTAGCTGTCCAATAAAAACAAAGTGTTTCAAAAAGAAACCGTTATTTTTGTTCTATTCTTTAGTAATGCAGCTAATTAGTATAGAATATGTATTATAAAAATATCTGGGAGGTACAAGGAATGGTAAGGTTATTGGTTTTAGCCGATGATTTTACAGGGGCCCTAGATACAGGAGTTCAGTTTTCGAACTTGGGTGTTACGACCCAAGTGACTACAGACATTCAAATTGATTTAGAACAGGTTGATGTAGATGTATTAGTTATTGATACTGAAAGCCGTCATTTATCATTTGAGGCTTCCTATCAGGTGGTTACAAGAATTGCTACTAGAGTAAAAGAACTAGAGATTCCGTACTTCTATAAGAAAGTTGATTCGGCATTGCGTGGGAATATTAGCAGCGAAATTCAAGCAATTTTAGATGTTTATACAGATAGAACAATTGCGTTTGTTCCAGCATATCCGGCTATTGGTAGAACTGTTTCATCTGGTTGTTTATACATTGATGGAATTCCAGTTTCTGAGAGCATTTTTGCTGATGATCCGTATGAGCCAGTGATTGAAAGTAATATCAGAAAACGACTGCAAATAGAGGCTAATATTCACGCTACATTATTTACTGGTAGAAATAGTCAACTTGGAAGTCGGTTAATCATTTTTGATGCGAAAACTGAAGAAGATATGTCTGAAATTGGCCTAAAATTAGCCAAATTCAAGCAATTATCCGTCACGGTAGGCTGTGCCGGTTTTGCTAAAGTATTGGCGGAGACTATTTTTGAAACGAATGAAAGACCAAATGTGTCTCTAACAAAGCCACTAGTTGTGATATGTGGGTCGGTTAATCAGGTTACACAAAATCAAGTACTATTTGCCCAGCAAAAGGGATTCAAGCGATATTCCCTAGTTCGTGAACAATTATTAAATGATGATTATTGGACTACATCTAAGGGTATATCAGATATTAGCGGTTATCTGCGAGAACTAGAAGCAGATAAGCTGGCTATATTTGAAACATTTGGCGCAGTAAATACCTTTTATGATACTGATAAAGCCGCTGATATAAGATTTAAAATAGGGCAGTCTTTGGGTCAGTTAACGGAGAGGTTGTTGGAGAATGGAGTAGAGAGAACTTTTCTATTTACAGGAGGAGATACGCTTTACCAGTCAATGCAAGTGCTGGGAATATCACACGTTATTCCGCTTATAGAAATTAGTCCAGGTATCGTTTTATCTGAGTTGGTCTGGAAGGAATGTAGGGTTCCTGTCATCACTAAGTCTGGTGGATTTGGTTATAAAGAATTATTTGTAGATATTGTCGAGACAGTTCAAGTCGAGAAGGAGAAAAGATGTTAGTAGATTATAGTTTAAAAATGCCTAAAAATGTTTTTGCAGGAGAGAATGCCTTGGAACAACTTGAGACACTTATTCCTCAAAATGTAAAAAAAGTAGCTATTTTTACAGATAAGGGAATATTAAGTGTTGGATTAGTTGATAGAGTAGCGGAAATGTTGGATAAAAGACAATTGTCTTATTGTATTTTATCGGAGATACCTGCTGAACCGAGTTGTCAGCAAGCACAAGATGTTGTTGATATATTTAAAAAAACAGAGTCAAATTTTATTATTGCCGTAGGTGGTGGAAGCGTTATGGATGTTGCTAAGTTAGCATCTGTCTTAGCAACAGATGTCTATACGGTGAAAGACTTACTTATAGATCCTCTTATCGCTACAAAACAAGTGCCTTCTCTAATGATTCCGACAACTGCCGGTACAGGTTCAGAAGCCACTCCCAATAGTATTGTAGGTGTTCCTGAAAAAGGTTTAAAGGTTGGTATTGTAAATCCAGAGATGATTGCAGATTATGTGATTTTAGATGCTCGATTGATTAAGAATCTACCCATTAAAATTGCAGCTGCAACAGGTGTTGATGCCATGTGTCATGCTATTGAATGTTTTACATCTAATAAGCGTAATCCATTTAGTAATACCTTTGCCCTAGAAGCTTTTGATCTTATTTTTAATAATATTATTGAAGCTTGCACCAATCCGGAAGCGCTAGAGGCGAAGTCAAAGATGTTACTGGGTTCTTTTTATGCAGGTGTGGCAATAACAGCGTCAGGTACTACAGGAATTCATGCTTTGTCATATCCTTTGGGGGGAAAATATCACATTGCTCACGGGGTATCGAATGCAATTTTATTGATGCCTGTTATGCGTTTCAATGAGCCGGTTATTAAACCGTATTTTGCACAAGCTTATGATCGAGTGGTAAGAGATAGGGAAACTAATCTATCTATAGAAGAAAAATCTGAATATATTTTGAATGAACTTGGGCGTATTGTAAAAGTACTAGATATTCCGACAAGTCTAAAGGAATTTAATGTTCCAATAGAGGACTTAGATGACTTGGTAGAAGCTGGTATGCAGGTTGAACGCCTCCTAGTTAATAATATGCGTAAAATTACAGCAGAGGATGCTAGAGCGATTTATAAAGAAGTGTTATGAGGAGTGTATAAATGTTAGAAGTGAAAGGAATTATTGCCCCTATCATCACCCCTATGTATGATGATGAAAGTATTAATTTTGATGAATTTCGTAATCAGATTGATCGTTTAATTGCTAGTGGTATTCACGGAATTTTTGTTTTTGGTACAAATGGGGAGTCATATATTTTATCAGAAAATGAAAAATTACAAGTTATACAGGTAGCTGTTGAACATACAGCAGGACGTGTACCTGTGTATGTTGGTACAGGCTTGAATGGGACTAGAGGGACTATTCGTTTTTCGAAGAAAGTTGAAGAACTAGGAGTAGATGCGCTCTCCATTATTACTCCTTCATTTGCTGTAGCATCTCAAGATGAGTTGTATGAACATTTTAAATTGGTAGCAGAAGCTGTTGATTTACCAATCATTCTGTATAATATTCCAGCTCGAACTGGAAATATGCTTGCTCCGGAAACAGTAGGAAAACTGAGTGAGATTTCAAATATTGTAGGTATTAAAGATTCAAGTGGAAATTTTGATACAATTCTTCAGTATATTGAGCATACCCGAAACAATGAACAATTTGTGGTTCTCTCAGGAAATGATTCGCTGATTTTGTGGACATTACTGGCAGGTGGAGCAGGAGCTATTGCTGCATGTTCTAATGTATATCCTCTAACAATGGTACAGATATATGAACAGTTCATTGCTGGAGATATTCAAACGTCTCGCCAATATCAAGATAGTATCCGCTCTTTTAGAAATTGTTTCCGATTTGGCAATCCTAACACGATAGTCAAATATGCTGTAGCGGAGTTAGGCTATCCAGTTGGTAAGGCGAGAGCGCCTTTTAATCATCTATCAGAAGAAGGTTTTGAGGCACTACGTGAAGTTATTGCTGAAAATAAGAATCAAGGAATGCAGTAGGGAGATGTCACATGAAAAAAATTATTGGAATTACTTTGGGGGATCCTGCAGGTATTGGTCCTGAGATTTCTTTAAAGGCTTTTGCAAAAAAGGAACTCTATAATCATTGTCGACCGCTTCTCGTAGGCGATAAATCAGTCGTGGAATATTATCTAGATAGACACCCTGAAATTGGGTTGCATCTTAATGTTATTGATTTAGCCGCAGATGGCAAATATACTCATGGAATAGTTGATATGATTGATTTGGGAATAGTTGACATGAACCATTTTGAGATTGGGAAAGTTTCTTCAGTTGGGGGAGATGCAGCTTTCCAATATGTCAAAAAAGTGATTGAACTAGCAATGAGTCAAGAAATCGATGCTACTGTTACGAATCCTTTAAATAAGGAGGCGATGAATAGTGCTGGTCATCATTATGCAGGCCATACGGAGATTTATGCGGATTTAACAGGGACGGATAAGTATACTATGATGCTTGCTGATGGGAATCTTCGAGTTGTTCATGTATCGACCCACGTTTCTCTACGTGAAGCATGTGACCGTGCTACGAAAGAAAGAGTATTAGATGTTATTCGTATTGCAAATACCGCATGTAAAAATCTTGGAATTGGAAATCCACGGATTGCTGTAGCTGGACTTAATCCTCATTGTGGAGAGAATGGACTTTTTGGCACAGAGGAGATTGAACAGATTAATCCAGCAGTTGAAGCTGCTAAATTAGAAGGGATTAATGTGTGCGGTTCTTTACCTGCTGATACGCTATTTTCAAAAGCTAATGGTGGCATGTATGATATTGTTGTTGCTATGTATCATGATCAAGGGCACATTCCGCTTAAACTTCTAGGGTTTGTGTATGATCAAGCGATTGGTTCATGGAAAGCGGTTCAAGGTGTCAATATCACCCTTGGTTTACCAATTATTCGAACATCTGTTGATCATGGTACAGCCTTTGACCAAGCAGGTCATTGGACTGCTAGTGAAATTAGTCTTGAAAATGCTATTGATTATGCAATTCGATTAGCTGAGCATTCGCCGAAGAAGGTAGAGAAGCGATGATTATTGAACGCATAGACTGTTTAGTAAAATACCAAGCACTTCTAAAAAACATAGAAGCTGCATTAGCAGAGCTTGATTTAAGAAAGAATCATTTTGAAGAAGGAGTGCGTTATTCTTTTAATGGTGGTTTTATCTTTTTTCAAACAGGTATAACCAAATTCAGAAAGGAAGCGAAATTTGAGACACATCGGAAGTATATTGATGTTCAAGTGATTTTAGAAGGTTCGGAGTACTTAGCTCTAGCAGACCCCTCTCAATTGAATACAATAATATCATACGATGCTAACAAAGATGTTGAAAAATATGAGGGGGAAATCCGAAACTATATAAGAATTGATAAAGGAATGGCTTATGTATGCTTTCCATGGGATGCGCATCAAGCAGTCTTCCATTTGCAGGAACCCAGTTATTTTAAAAAAGCAGTTATTAAATTAGAAATTTGACAAAGAGAGGTAGAAAAAATGGTAAAACTTCCTAGTGTACGTATCTCAGAACCGAATGGTATTGTTTATCGGGATGAGTTTTTGGGTGTGGATTTCGGTTTAATCCCAACAGGAGGTAAAGCTACTGCTCATGCCCCAGCGTTAATTGAGACAATAGATGGTGGTTTGCTCTGTGCTTGGTTTGCAGGAACTTTTGAAGGAAGTGGAGATATCTCCATTGCAGTTTCAAAACTAGATCCTAGAACACAGATATGGTCAGTCCCTAAAATTGTTTCAAAAGGTCAGAATCGAAGTGAGCAAAATCCAGCCTTCTTTCGTGCTCCAGATAATCAAATATGGCTTATTTATACATCACAGTTAAGTAGGCAGGAGGGAAAAGATAATATGCAATTCACTTCTGTTATTATGGTACAAAAATCTTCGGATGAAGGAATTAGCT
Source organism: Streptococcus marmotae (assembly GCF_001623565.1). Lineage (NCBI taxonomy): Bacteria > Bacillati > Bacillota > Bacilli > Lactobacillales > Streptococcaceae > Streptococcus > Streptococcus marmotae. The sequence goes on from NZ_CP015196.1 coordinate 1,050,003, forward strand.
GGAATGAGCCTGAAGTATTATTCCCAGAAGAGGGAACATTTTCTCGGCAAGCTATACAGGTTTTAAGCAATGGTCGCTGGATTTTTGCAACATGGATTTGTGAGGATTCTCCAGAAGGTTTGACGAACGATCCAACGGAATTTAGAGTGTCCGATGATGCAGGGAAAACATGGGGAATTGTCCGTATGCCTAATAGTAATGGACGAGTACATGCAAACTTAATTGAGGTAGAGTCAGGACATTTAGTAGCATTTATGAGAAGTCGCTTTGCAGACAATGTATATATTAGTGAATCGTATGATTTTGGGGATACTTGGACAGAACCTGTGAGATCTTCATTGCCAAATAATAATGCAAGTATCAGTGCTATCAGACTTCAATCTGGAGAAATCGCATTGGCATACAATGATAATGCAGCGCGCAATCCAGAATTTGGTAAAGTATCATGGCCAGGTCTTCGTAATCCAGTGGCTGTTTCTGTTACAGAAGATTTTGGAAAAACATGGCCGATAGGCAGAATTTTTGAGACTGCAGAAGGCTTTATTGGAGTTGAAAATAAGACAAACAATTCCCAATATGAGTATCCAACGCTCTATCAAACGAAAGATGGATTATTACATTTGGTATATGCTTATAAAAATCGTTTATGTGTAAAATATGTTCGTTTCTCAGTATCTGATCTTTTTGGTGCAAAGCGTGAAACTGAAGGGATTTATAATCCAACCTCAGGAGCTGGTATCGAAAAGTAGTTCCAATGTAAGTTAGTGATTGGTAAATTTTTATTACAATGTACAAAGAAACTAGAAATACAAGAAGCCTAAAAATATCATTTCACAGGGTTTATATTGAAAAAGTTTATGTTGAATATCTTTAAACTTAGAACCTGTATTCACAACATTATAAAGGTTCTTAAAATCCGACCAATATGTGATAATTAAACAAAAGTGACCTCTGAAGATACGGACTTTTCAACATCCTTGGTTAATCGTCGTCTAGAGTGGTTCAACCAAGAGAAAGTCCGACTGACAACCTCGCGATTGGGAATGATTTTCCAGCGTTCGTTGATTTTTTCAGAAATATCGACTGGACATTGGAGCTCCCCAGTCATCATCTCCTCAAAACTTTTGCGATAACCAGTATCTGTCAAAAAGCCTTGATTGTTGGAAGTTGCGCTATCACTTGATAAGTGACCAAAATCCTTGATTTTGTATCATGAAGCTTGGCTGTATGCACCGCCACATCAAGAAGATTACACATCATGTCAACAACGATGGGCGCTTTCTCTCTTTGATTTTTTACCACCATCAATCCCACATTCTTCTGTAGCATTCGTTGTTTTCATGCTTTGAGAATCAATGATGGCGTAGGCTTGAGAGATGCTCTACCAGCTTTTCATATATCCACTACAGTTGACAAAGGACCTGAAACTATTAAAAATAGGAGCCTCACGACGAAGCTCCTATTGCTTTTAACTTTCTGAATCAAAGTTTTGTTTTGGAATAGAAACTAATCCTCCAATCGATTTCAATTGGTATATCGTGAAAATTCACAAACAAAAACCCAGGAATAGTAGTTCCATGGGTTTTTAGTGTCTTATTTAACCTCAGTGAAAATCACGTGTTTACGCAATTTTGGTGAGTATTTTTTCAATTGAAGACGGTCTGGAGTGTTACGTTTGTTTTTAGAAGTAAGGTACAAGCGTTCACCAGATTCTTTGTGTTCAAGTGTAATATTTACGCGCATGGTATCTCCCTTCTATTATTCAGCTGCAGCAGCTTTAGCAATCTTACGTCCTTTGTAGTATCCTTTCAAAGATACACGGTGAGAACGTGAGTAATCTCCAGTAGTTTCGTCAAATTTAACAGATGGAGCTGTCAATTTGTAGTGTGTACGACGTTTGTTTTTCTTCGCTTTTGATGTGCGACGTGCAGGTACTGCCATTTCTTTTTTCCTCCGTTGTCATTGACGAGCGAGGCTCGTTTTAGTTTCATAGTCCGTCTATTTTCACTTATTACATTGTTAATGCATCTTGCCTAACTCCAGTTATGCCTGCGATGCATTGCCTCGTACTAAATGAAAATAGAAAGGCTATCCTATTCATTTGGCTTTTGCCAACTGTAATAGAATATCATATTTTTTTTGTAAAGTAAAGTTACTTGACAGATTTTTTTGAAAAAATCTTTAACACATAGGAAAATGCTCTGAAATATGCTAAAATAGTAGGAAAGTAGAGAAAGGAATCGTCTGCTCTGTTTAGGGCAGTCAGTCTGATAGTATGAAATTACAAAAACCTAAAGGAACCCAAGATATTTTGCCAAAAGAATCTGCTAAGTGGCAGTATGTGGAGGCATTTGCCCGCAAAACCTTTGGCAAGTACAATTACCAAGAAATTCGCACGCCGATTTTCGAGCATTATGAGGTGATTAGCCGTTCGGTCGGAGATACGACGGACATCGTCAGCAAGGAAATGTATGATTTCTATGACAAGGGTGACCGCCATATCACGCTTCGGCCAGAAGGAACAGCCCCAGTCGTCCGGTCGTATGTGGAAAATAAGCTTTTTGCACCAGAAGTCCAAAAACCGGTGAAATTGTACTACATGGGCTCTATGTTTCGCTATGAGCGTCCACAGGCAGGACGCTTGCGTGAATTTCACCAGATTGGGGTGGAGTGCTTTGGCTCTAGCAACCCTGCGACAGATGTGGAAACCATTGCCATGGCGGCACAATTCTTCAAGGAAATCGGCATTCAAAACATTACACTGCACTTGAATACCTTGGGAAGTAGTGCTAGCCGTGCTGCGTACCGCAAGGCCTTGATTGATTACTTAACGCCGTTGAAGGAGACCTTATCAAAAGATAGCCAACGCCGTTTGGAGGAAAATCCGCTGCGTGTGTTAGATAGCAAGGAAAAAGAGGACAAGGCAGCGGTTGAGAATGCGCCGTCAATCTTGGATTATTTGGATGAGGAAAGTCAGGCACATTTTGATAGCGTGCGTGCCATGCTTGACAGCCTTGGAATTGCCTACGTTATTGATACCAATATGGTTCGTGGTTTGGACTACTACAACCACACTATTTTTGAATTTATCACGGAGGTATCCGGCAGTGAGTTGACCATCTGTGCGGGCGGTCGCTATGATGGCTTGGTCGAGTATTTTGACGGCCCGGCAACACCAGGTTTTGGCTTTGGCATGGGGATGGAGCGTTTGCTCCTCGTTCTTGACAAGCAGGGAGTTGAGCTACCTGTGGCAGAAGGACTGGATGTGTATATCGCTGTCTTGGGGCAAGAAGTGAATGGTAAGGCTCTGGAAATCACCCAAGCTCTCCGCAATCAAGGCTTTAAGGTGGAACGAGATTACTTGGGTCGAAAACTCAAGGCCCAGTTCAAGTCAGCTGATCAGCTCAATGCGAAGACAGTTATCGCCCTTGGCGACAGCGAGGTCGAGCAAGGTCAAGTGACGGTTAAAAACAATCAGACACGCGAAGAAATCACGGTGAGCCTGGCTGAGCTAACAGAGAATTTTAAAGAAATCTTTGAAAAAATGAACCAGTAAGGAATTGAAAGGTTGGTGTCGAGCACTGGCCTTTTGCTTTTCTTGGACTATCAGAGGGAAGTGGTCTTGGACAGTGGATTAGACTTGTTTGAAAACAGTCAATTTTGAAACACAAGCAGTTCAAAAACTCATCTATACTGCTCGGTTTAAAATTACCTCATCGAATTTATTGATAAAAATTTTTTAAGAGGATATTGAGATTATATATTGTACAAAATCTCTAATTATTGATATGATAGACCAATATTATTTTTAAAAGGAGCGAGATATGAAGAAAAAAGTGTTAACGGGCATCCTATCTGCAGTGGCTGTATTGGCCTTGGCAGCATGCGGAGCAAGTAAGTCGTCTCAGGAAACACGTTCATCGTCAGCGGACAGTACAACTTTTACTTATGCTATTGACGGGGACCCGAGTTCAACTAATCCAATCAATACGAGTGACCGTTGGGGATTGACCTTGACAAACTTTATTTATTCGCCATTGGTACGTGTAGAAGCTGATGGTTCTTATGTGAATGAATTGGCGGAGAAGTACGAGGTTGCTGCAGACGGTCTGAGCATTACGGTGAAATTACGACAAGATGTGAAATGGTCAGATGGGGAAGCCTTTACTGCTGATGACGTTCTCTTTACCTATGCACAAAAGGTGAAAAAGGAAAATGGGAATGCAGATAGTTTGTATATCAATGGCCAACCAGTTAGCTTAGAAAAGGTTGATGATTATACAGTGAAGTTTAATCTTCCAGCTGTTAGTGCGGCAGCCTTGGATAATATCGTAACCGAGACTTATATTATTCCAGAGCATGCCTACAACGATGAGCCAGATTTCTCTGTGAACGAATTGACCAATGTTCCAGTTGGGACTGGTCCATACAAATTTGTCGAATACAAGCATGGGCAGTATATCAAATTGGCGGCAAACGAGAACTACTATAAAGGAAAGCCAGCAGTTGAGAATCTCGTGCTACGGATCATTACTAGTGCTGATACTCGGAAAGTTGCCCTACAGACAGGCGAGGTGGACGCATCTTTTGTTTTGCCGACAGATATTGCGGATTTAGACCAAAAGATGCTGACAACTTACGCTTATACTGAAAATCGTGTCGGCTACCTAGGTCTCAATACGTCTACACCCGAACTAAAGGACGTGCGGGTACGTCAAGCCCTCCTCTATGCTCTTAATAAAGAGGACATGGACCAAGCAGCTTACCTAGACAAAGAATATTATGAAACACCGTATTCATTCTTACCAGTTGCGAATCCATATGCGACTGAAAAAGTAGAGAAATATGAGCAAAATCTAGAAAAAGCGAAGTCTCTATTAACTGAAGCTGGCGTGACGAATTTGAAAGTGAATTTAGGCTATAATACATCAGATGCAGCCCAAACCTTGCAAGCGACTCTTATCCAAGAGCAATTGTCACAAATCGGAGTGACAGTCGAATTGGCTGGAGGTGATTCAACTGCCCTCTTTGCAGAATTGCGCAAAGAAGGATCGACAGCGTATGATTTATTCTTGGGTGGCTACATCATGGGCAATGACCCAGACCAATATGCACGTCTGTTTAAATCAGGCGGTGGTTCCAATTACTTTAAATTACGTTCGGATAAGGTAGATGCTCTCTTTGAAAAAGGGGCTGTTGAGCTAGATAAGAGCAAGCGAGAGGCGATTTATGATGACTTGCAAGTGGCTCTTGCTGAGGAAGCGGCTATCTATCCAATCGTTGACAATAAGAAAATCTTGGCAGTGAATAATCGTATCGAAGGGGTGAAAGAAGCTGGTTTAGTTCCAATCTATACCTTTGAAGATCCATCTCACTTAAAGATTAAACAATAAGGAATAGGGAGTGGGCCAAGCGTCCAGTCCCTCAATTCTTTTTCATACTCGTTAGAAATAGGAGGTCCGATTTTCTTATAATGAGTTTCGGTTTCCGTTTGACAAAGACGTATTGCAAAGAAACGGCCTTGGTCTACTAAGTGCTTTCGAGTTTATAGGAGGAATATGGTTAGATATATATTGAAGAGGATTGCGCAGGCGATTCCCTTGTTATTATTGATTTCATTTATCGTTTTTTCGTTGATTCAGCTAGCTCCGTTTGATGTCATTGATTCATTGACAACGCCAAATATGACACCGGAGCAAATCGAATTATTGAAGGAAAAAAATGGCTTAAATCAACCGTTTTTTGTTCAATATGGTATTTGGTTGAAAAATATTGTGACAGGAAATTTTGGCAATTCGCTTTTAACCCATCACAGTATTGCGGCAGATTTGGCGGAGAAGATTCCAAATACGATTTCGCTGGTATTGCCAGCTTATGTAACAGCCTTGATTGTTGCAATAATTTTAGGGCTTTGGTCGGCTGCTAACAAAGGGAAGTGGCTAGATCGAGCAATTGATGCCTTTGCTTCTTTAGGGATTGCGATGCCGACCTTTTGGTTTGCCATGATTTTAATTTATATTTTCGGCTATCGTTTGAATCTATTTCCATTTATTGGGATGCACACCTTGGGGAAAGAAGGAGATATTGGCGATTTTCTAGCCCATTTTACCCTACCTTATCTTACCTTGGTGATGGCCTTTATGCCGGATTTGATCCGTTACATTCGGGCGTCGGCAATCGTGGAAGTGGACCAAGATTATGTGACGGTACAAGAAGCATTTCAGGCTAGTAAATGGGAAATTTTTGGAAAGCATATCGCGCGGAATGTTTTGATTCCAATTGTGACTCAGATTGGGATGGCTCTGCCCATGTTAGTCACGGGTGCCTTGATTACGGAGACAATCTATGCTTGGCCAGGCGTTGGCCCTTATTTGACAGCAGCCACACGGGCCTTGGACTACCCAGTAATCATGGCTGTCATGCTGTTTTCTGCTAGCTTGGTTATTTTTGGCAACCTCTTGTCTGATATTCTGTATTCGATTGTTGATCCACGGATTACTAGAGGAGGTGAATCGTAATGGTTTTTAAACAAGTAAAAGAGGAAATTCTTGCCTCTCCTCTCTATCTTTTTTCGGTTCTTTTCTTACTTATTTTAACGATTCTCTCCATAACGGCTCCGTTATTACCTTTGGATCCCAATTCGACAAATGTGAGTCAGATGAATCAAGCACCGAGCCTAGCCCATTTATTTGGGACAGATAATGTCGGAAGGGATTATTTTGCCCGTGTCTTATATGGTGGGCGGATTTCTCTCTTGGTAGGCGTGCTGTCGATGTTAGCTTCCGTTTTGATTGGCAGTATTATTGGAGTTGTAGCGGGGTATTTTGGTGGCATTTTAGATACGATTCTTATGCGGCTGGTGGATGTGCTGTCCTCGATTCCATGGTTGGTCTTGGTAATCGTTTTGAGTGTCTTTTTGAAACCGGGACTAACAACGATTATCATTGTTATTGGCGGCTTTTCTTGGATGCGGATTGCCCGCTTGATTCGAGCAGAGACCTTGTCGGCTAAAACGCATGATTATGTGGGCTATGCCCGCTTTATTGCTGTTAAGCCCTCAACCATTATCAGGCGACACATTTTGCCATCTATTCTACCGACTTTGATTGTGGCGGCTTCTGGCAGTATTTCTTCGGCTATTATGACAGAGTCGGCCTTGAGTTTTTTGGGAATCGGGATTCAACAACCGTTGGCATCTTGGGGAGCTTGCTGCAAAATGCTCAGTCTACCTTGCAAAGTTTGCCCCACATGGCTATTTTGCCGGGTTTGTTTATCTTGCTAACCATTTATTCGTTCAATAATATAGGTGATTTGATTCGTGATAGCTTGCAGAAGGAGACAGAAGGATGACAGATAGTATTCATTTAGAAAATTTGACGATTCAGACTCAGAAAGGCAAGCAGTTGCAGACTTTGGTCAAGAAAGTTTCTCTCACAGTACCCAAGGGGAAAATTCTTGGTATTGTCGGAGAGTCTGGTAGCGGAAAAAGCTTAACAGTCAAGTCGATGATGGGGATTCAGCCCAAGGATTTGCTGGTGCAATATGACCGCTTGGAATTTGAAGGCAAAGCGGTAGCGGACTATCAGCATTTGCCGATGGCCATGATTTTTCAAGACCCGATGACCTCTCTCAATCCACTGAGAAAAATCGGTTACCATTTAGACGAAATCATCAAACGTTTTAGTCCAACTGAATCAGCAGAGGGACGCAAGAAAAAGATGGTAGATATGCTAACTAAGGTCGGTATTTCTAACCCTGAGCAGCGTCTAAAGCAGTTTCCGTTTGAGTTTTCAGGTGGGATGCGGCAGCGGATTTTGATTGCGATGGCTTTGCTAGCTGAGCCGAAAGTCCTAATCGCTGATGAGCCGACGACAGCCCTAGATGTGACCATACAGGCGCAAATTTTGGCCCTGATTAAGCAGTTGCAAGAGAGTCTTGATTTGACAGTCATTATCGTGAGTCATGATTTTAGCGTGATTGCTGGCCTATGTGACCAGGTTAAGGTGATGCGGGAAGGCCAGATTGTGGAGGCTGGGACGGTGGACGATATTTTTGATAACCCTCTCCACCCCTACACCCAAGAGCTATTGCAGGCAGCACGGTTAGAGACAGGACCAACCAGTGATTTTCTCTCTCAGGAAAAAATCGATGGGCCACTAGTTGCGGTATCAGGGACACACTTTGTGAGACAAGGAGGATACTAAATGGGACAAGAAGCATTGATTGAGGTTCGGGATGTTCAAAAAGTCTATAGCAAGAAGAATTTACTCGGTAAAGAAACACGACAAGTTGCAGTAGATGGTGTGACCCTGACCTTATACAAGGGAGAAACTCTCGGTCTAGTGGGGGAATCTGGAAGTGGCAAATCTACCTTGTCTAAATTGATTTTAGGGTTAGAAAACCCAAGCAAGGGAGAGGTGGATTATGTGGGACTCAATCCAGATGATTTAGCCAATCAGGCGCTCCAGATTATCTACCAAGATCCATTTTCAGCCTTGAATCCCTACTTATCTGCCTTGGAATTGGTTAAGGAACCACTTTATAAACTTCCTAAAAAGGAAGCAGATGAACTAGCGCGTGCCATCCTAGAGAGAGTTGGAATTACTGGGGAGGCTATTCACAAACGACCAAAAGCTTTTAGTGGTGGTCAGCGTCAGCGGATCGGAATTGCTCGAGCGGTGGTGAATCGGCCCCAGTTTGTTGTCTGTGATGAGCCCACATCAGCCCTGGACGTCTCGATTCAAGCGCAGATTTTACAACTATTATCCGAATTGCAGGAAGAGTTTCACTTATCCTATCTTTTTATCTCGCATGATTTGAACGTCGTTCGGCATTTTGCCCAACGCATTGCTGTTCTTTATAAAGGTGTCTTGGTCGAACTAGCTCCTGCCGAACAATTATTTACCAATCCTCAACATCCGTATACGCAGTATTTATTGTCAGCCAATCTCCCTCTATCACCTAGTGAAGCAAGGAAGCAACTGCATCAGATTGCAAATAACATTCAGGATGTTGAGCTAGCATCAAGTGCCAAGTGGATAGAAATAGAAGCGAATCACTTTGTACGGAAGTAATAGATTAGTAAAATTTCATGATAAAATCAGGAAATAGACTATGAAAATCAGGAAAATGCAGCAAACATTTCCTGTTTTTTCATTTGTGAAACAAAAAAAGTTTTGAAAAACATTCACAATATCACCTTTGAAATCCTTAAATGATGGGATTTTTGACGGAGTATCACAAGGTTTATAAATTAATTTGTGAAATTTTTAACAAACTATTTACAAGAGGTATTTTTTAGTGTAGAATATATTTGTGAAAAAGTTAACAAACAAAAGTTAACAGAAAACAATTTGGAGGAATCATAGATGGTTGAGAAAACAGTATCACCAGAAGAAAGATTAGTAGAAGCTCGTGCACATGTTGATGGCCTTGTACAAAAAGGGTTGGCTGCCCTTGAGGAGTTTCGCAAATTGAATCAAGATCAAGTTGACTACATTGTTGCAAAAGCCTCTGTTGCAGCGCTGGATGCCCACGGAGAATTAGCGCTTCATGCCTTTGAAGAAACAGGGCGTGGTGTCTTTGAAGATAAGGCAACAAAAAACTTGTTTGCTTGTGAGCACGTTGTCAACAACATGCGCCATACAAAAACAGTTGGAATCATTGAAGAAGATGATGTCAATGGTTTGACCTTGATTGCAGAACCAGTGGGTGTCGTTTGTGGAATTACTCCAACAACGAATCCAACTTCAACAGCTATCTTTAAATCATTGATTGCTCTTAAAACTCGTAATCCAATCATTTTTGCCTTTCATCCATCTGCGCAAGAATCTTCAGCACATGCAGCTCAAATTGTTCGTGATGCAGCCATTGCAGCAGGTGCTCCTGAGAACTGTGTTCAATGGATTACTCTACCATCTATGGAAGCAACATCTGAGTTGATGAATCATGACGGCATTGCAACGATTCTTGCAACAGGTGGGAATGCCATGGTGCGCGCAGCCTACTCATGTGGAAAACCAGCTCTTGGGGTAGGTGCGGGGAATGTTCCTGCATACGTTGAAAAGACAGCTAATATTCGCCAGGCAGCTCATGACATTGTTATGTCTAAATCATTTGATAATGGAATGGTCTGTGCCTCTGAGCAAGCCGTGATTATTGACAAAGAAATCTACGATGAATTTGTCGCAGAATTCAAATCCTACCATACGTATTTTGTAAATAAAAAAGAAAAAGCCTTGCTAGAAGAGTTCTGTTTTGGGGCAAAAGCTAATAGTAAAAACTGTGCAGACGCAAAATTGAATGCGGATATTGTTGGAAAATCAGCAGTCTGGATTGCGGAGCAAGCAGGATTTAGCGTACCAGAAGGAACCAATATCCTCGCAGCAGAGTGTAAAGAAGTCGGAGAAAAAGAACCGCTAACACGCGAAAAATTATCTCCAGTTATCGCTGTTTTGAAATCAGAATCTCGTGAAGATGGAATTAACAAAGCACGCCAAATGGTAGAATTCCATGGACTTGGCCACTCTGCAGCGATCCACACAGCAGACGAAGAATTGACCAAAGAATTTGGGAAAGCCGTACGTGCTATTCGTGTTATCTGCAATTCTCCATCTACCTTCGGTGGAATCGGGGATGTTTACAATGCCTTCTTGCCATCCTTGACACTTGGTTGTGGTTCTTACGGACGCAACTCAGTCGGTGACAACGTAAGTGCTGTTAATCTCTTGAACATCAAAAAAGTAGGAAGACGTAGAAATAATATGCAATGGGTTAAAGTTCCTTCAAAAACATACTTCGAGCGCGATTCTATTCAGTACCTTCAAAAATGTCGCGATGTAGAACGAGTGATGATTATCACAGACCATGCCATGGTTGAACTTGGATTCTTGGACAGAATTCTCGAGCAACTTGAACTTCGTCGCAATAAGGTTGTGTACCAAATCTTTGCAGAGGTAGAACCTGATCCTGATATTTCAACAGTATACAAGGGTACAGAGTTGATGCGTAGCTTCAAACCAGATACCATTATCGCCCTTGGGGGAGGTTCTCCGATGGACGCTGCCAAGGTAATGTGGCTTTTCTATGAGCAACCAACGGTTGACTTCCATGACTTGGTTCAAAAATTCATGGATATTCGCAAACGCGCCTTCAAATTCCCAGAATTAGGCAAGAAAACCAAATTTGTCGCTATTCCAACGACATCTGGTACAGGTTCAGAAGTCACACCATTTGCGGTTATTTCTGATAAGGCTAATAATCGTAAGTACCCAATTGCAGACTATTCATTGACACCGACTGTAGCGATTGTAGATCCAGCGCTTGTCATGACAGTTCCAGGCTTTATTGCAGCCGATACAGGTATGGACGTCTTGACGCATGCGACAGAAGCCTACGTATCACAGATGGCTAATGACTACACAGATGGACTTGCGTTACAAGCGATAAAACTGGTCTTCCAAAATCTTGAAAGTTCTGTGAAGAATGCTGATTTTGAATCTCGTGAGAAGATGCACAATGCTTCTACCATTGCAGGGATGGCCTTTGCTAATGCCTTCCTAGGAATTTCTCACTCTATGGCCCATAAGATTGGTGGTAAATTCCACACTATCCATGGACGCACTAATGCTATTCTCTTGCCGTATGTCATTCGTTACAATGGTACTCGTCCAGCCAAGACTGCGACCTGGCCGAAGTACAATTACTACCGTGCAGACGAGAAATACCAAGATATTGCCAAAATGCTTGGCCTTCCAGCTTCTACACCAGAAGAAGGGGTAGCTTCTTATGCCAAAGCGGTTTATGAACTCGGTGAACGCATTGGTATCAAGATGAACTTCAAAGATCAAGGTATCGATGAAAAAGAATGGAAAGAAGCAGCGCGTGATTTGGCCTTCCTTGCTTATGAGGACCAATGTTCTCCTGCAAACCCACGTTTGCCAATGGTTGACCACATGCAAGAAATCATTGAAGACGCCTATTATGGCTACAAAGAACGCCCAGGACGTCTCAAATAATTCCATAGGATTCCCCAATAAAATACAGTAGCAGAGCGAAAAAATCTTTCGCTCTGCTATTTTTCTTCATGAAGAAAGTAGTTTCAAAATAACTACCTGTTTGGTGAAAAAAGGGGTTTTAAAAAGTATTTTCGGAACTACTTTCTTTTTGGCGTAAAAATATTGAAAATATTTAAAGAAGTGGTATACTAAATGTAAAGGCTTACATAAAACATAGAAAGGGATTAAAAAGATGAGAGATCCCCTAATAATGGAAGAAATGAAGACCTATCGTGGTCGTGATGAGGCTCCTGCGGATTTTGACGAATTTTGGAATCGTGCCATTGCAGAGTTGAAACTTCCTGTGGACTATCGACTGATTGAGAAAGATTTCGGCCTTCCGACAGTTGATTGCTACGAAATTCAATTTGACGGGACCAATGGTGGTAAGGTGTATGCTCGGATGGTTTTGCCAAAGGGAGCTGACCAATCTCCTGTGATTTTCCATTTTCATGGCTACATGGGTAGAGGATATGACTGGGCAGATATGTTGTCTTATACGACAGCAGGTTATGGGATTGTCTCCATGGATGTGCGTGGTCAGTCTGGTTACTCTCTTGATGGACCTCGAGATGTTCGAGGAAATACAGTCAAGGGGCAGATTATCCGCGGTGTAGTGGATGGTCCAGAACATCTTTTCTACAAGGATGTGTATTTGGATATTTATAGTTTGGTAGAGCTGGTGGCTGGTTTTGAGCGAGTTGATGAAACTCGTCTATCGAGCTATGGTGGTTCCCAAGGGGGTGCCTTAGCCCTTGTTGCGGCGGCTCTCAATCCACGGATTACAAATACCGTTGCGATTTATCCTTTCCTCTGTGATTTCAGACGGGTCTTGGAGATTGGCAATACCAGCGAGGCCTATGATGAGTTATTCCGCTATTTCAAATTCCATGATCCATTCCATGAGACAGAAGAAGAAGTCTTTGCAACGCTAGGCTATATTGATGTGAAAAATCTGGCACATCGGATTAAAGGCTCTGTCAAGATGATTACAGGTCTTGATGATGACGTCTGCTACCCAATCACGCAATTTGCCATGTATAACCGCTTGGAATGTGAAAAAGAATACCACCTCATGCCAGAATATGCTCACGAAGGAATGTTTGTTTATACGAATAACAAAGTATTTAACTGGCTCTGTGGCACACATTTTGAAAGCAAATCATTACTAACGGAATTTAAATAAAAGTGTTTCTTTTGGGGCAAATAAGGCTACGATAGCCTTGTTTTTACCAGCAAAAAGAAAGCGCTTTAAATCAAAAAGAAAAGGAGGAAGATATGGCAATACGATCAAAAGATGAACTGATAGCCCAGATAAAAGACGGAATCATTGTCTCCTGCCAAGCCCTTCCGCACGAACCTCTTTATACAGAAGAGGGAGGAGTCATGCCACTGCTCGCAAAAGCAGCAGAAGAAGGAGGCGCAGTTGGTATTCGTGCCAATAGCGTACGTGATATTAAGCAGATTCAGCAGGTAACCGATTTACCGATTATCGGTATTATCAAGCGAGACTATCCGCCGCAAGAACCTTTCATCACTGCTACGATGAAAGAAGTTGATGAGCTAGCAGTTCTTGGAATTGCGGTGATTGCACTTGATTGTACGAAACGGGAGCGTTACGATGGTTTGACTGTGGCAGAGTTCATTAGACGGGTCAAGGAAAAATACCCAGCTCAATTATTGATGGCAGATATTAGCACTTATGAAGAAGGCATGGCTGCTGTTGAGGCTGGTGTGGATTTCGTCGGAACAACCTTGTCAGGCTATACTGCTTATAGTCGACAAGAGGATGGTCCAGACCTTGAATTGATTCAGAAACTCTGCGACGCAGGAGTGGATGTGATTGCAGAAGGGAAAATTTATTACCCAGAAGAAGCAAAAATCATTCATGATTTCGGGGTGAGAGGTATTGTAGTTGGGGGCGCAATTACACGTCCAAAGGAAATTACCAAACGCTTTGTAGCTGCGGTGGTTCCTTCTAAATAAGTTAGGAAGGTTATGGATTAGCTAAGGTATTCATAACTACGATGAAAAAATAAAAAAGGGAGTTGACAGTATAGGGAGAAAAAACAATAGAGGTAGTTGTCGTATCACTTGTCCATAATAGGACCCAATGAAAAGGAGAAAAAGAATGAAATTCAACAAATTAGTTTGTTCATTATTGGCAGGAGCTTCTGTTTTGTCATTAGCAGCATGTGGCAATTCTGGCGGAAGTGCTGATAAGAAAGAAATGTCTGATAGCTCAGGTAAAACAGAAATCACTTGGTGGGCTTTCCCAGTATTTACGCAAGAAAATGCAAGCGACGCTGTTGGAACATACGAAAAATCAATCATTGAAGCATTTGAAAAAGCAAATCCAGATGTGAAAGTAAAATTGGAAACCATCGACTTCAAGTCTGGTCCAGAAAAGATTGTAACAGCTATTGAAGCAGGAACAGCACCAGATGTACTCTTTGATGCACCAGGACGGATTATCCAATATGGTAAAAATGGTAAATTGGCTGATTTGAATGACCTCTTTACAGATGAGTATGTGAAAGATGTTGCCAATGAGAATGTTATCAATGCCAGCAAGGCAGGTGATAAAGCTTACATGTATCCAATCAGTTCAGCACCATTCTATATGGCGATGAACAAGAAAATGCTTGAAGATGCGGGTGTTCTTGACCTTGTAAAAGAAGGATGGACAACTGCTGATTTTGAAAAAGTATTGAAAGCATTGAAAGATAAAGGCTATACACCAGGTTCACTCTTTGCGAATGGTCAAGGGGGAGACCAAGGAACTCGTGCCTTTATCGCTAACCTTTATGGTGGCTCAGTAACAGATGGGGCTGTTACCAAGTATACAACAGACGATCCAAAATTTGTAAAAGGTCTTGAAATGGCTTCTAGCTGGATTAAAGATGGTCTTCTTTCTAACGGTTCTCAATTTGACGGTGGGGCAGATATCCAAAACTTTGCAAACGGTCAAACTTCTTACACTATCCTTTGGGCACCATCACAAAATGGTATTCAAGGTAAACTCTTGGAAGCAAGTAAGGTAGAAGTCGTTGAAGTACCATTCCCATCAGATAGCGGTAAACCTGCTTTGGAATACCTTATCAATGGATTCTGTGTCTTCAACAACAAAGATGACAAGAAAATTGAAGCTTCTAAGAAATTCATCCAATTTATCGCTGATGATAAAGAATGGGGTCCAAAAGACGTGAAACGTACAGGAGCATTCCCAGTTCGTACTTCATTTGGTAAATTGTATGATGACAAACGCATGGAAACTCTAAGCTCTTGGACTCAATACTACTCACCATACTACAACACAATTGATGGCTTCGCTGAAATGAGAACACTTTGGTTCCCAATGTTGCAAGCTGTATCAAATGGAGATGAGAAAGCTGATGCTGCTTTGAAGACATTTACTGAAAAAGCAAATGAAACTATTCAAAAAGCAATGAAATAATCAAGTAGATGAGGCATACGCCTATCGAGATAATGTTGAAGGATGGGCTAGTTGCTATGGTTAGATAGCATTTGGTTCTTTCTAGACAATGTATAATCTTCCCCCTTTTCTCGTCCATTTTCCTTGAATGAAAAAGGGGGATTATTTTTATCAAAGTAAGGCGGAAATACCATGAATATCGGTTTTTATGCCTTCTCATATCTTACATAAGGAGAGGTGTTTAGTGTGAAAGTTAATAAAATAAGAATGAGAGAAACGATTGTTTCCTATGCATTTCTAGCACCGGTTTTAGTCTTCTTTGCCATATTTGTATTAGCTCCGATGATCATGGGATTTATCACTAGTTTCTTTGATTATTCGATGACGGCTTTTCAATTCGTTGGCTTGGAGAATTATAAACGGATGTTCCAAGATCCTGTATTTATCAAATCCTTGATCAATACGGTGATTATCGTAATCGGCTCTGTACCAGTTGTTGTATTTTTCTCTTTGTTTGTGGCATCTCAGACCTACAGTCAAAATGCGATTGCCCGTTCTTTCTACCGTTTTGTCTTCTTCCTACCTGTTGTTACAGGGAGTGTTGCCGTAACGGTTGTTTGGAAATGGATTTATGACCCACTATCAGGGATTTTAAACTTTGTCCTTAAATCTGGTCACTTTATCGAGCAAAATATTAGCTGGTTAGGGGATAAACATTGGGCCTTGCTCGCTATCATTGTGATTCTCTTGACAACATCTGTCGGTCAACCGATTATTCTTTATATTGCTGCAATGGGAAATATTGACAATTCTCTTGTCGAGGCGGCGCGTGTGGACGGTGCGACAGAATTGCAAGTCTTTTGGAAAATCAAATGGCCAAGTTTATTGCCAACAACACTCTATATTGCGATTATTACAACGATTAACTCTTTCCAATGTTTCGCGCTCATTCAGCTCTTAACATCTGGAGGACCAAACTACTCAACTAGTACCTTGATGTACTACCTATACGAAAAAGCCTTCAAGCTCTCTGAATATGGCTATGCAAATACCATGGGTGTCTTCCTTGCGGTCATGATTGCCCTTATCAGCTTTGCCCAATTCAAGATTCTTGGAAATGATGTGGAATACTAGGAGGACAAGCATGAAAAAGAAAAAATTAACTCCATTTACAGTGATTTCAACAATCATTTTGCTTTTGTTGACGGTACTCTTTATTTTCCCATTTTACTGGATTTTGACAGGGGCCTTTAAATCTCAACCAGATACAATTGTGATCCCACCTCAGTGGTGGCCAAAAATGCCAACCATGGAAAACTTTGAGCGGTTGGTTGTGCAAAATCCTGCCCTTCAATGGATGTGGAATAGTGTCTTCATTTCGCTAGCAACCATGCTTTTAGTGTGTCTTACCTCTTCTCTAGCAGGCTATGTTCTTGCTAAGAAACGCTTCTATGGTCAACGGATTCTCTTTGCGATTTTCATTGCCGCTATGGCCCTTCCAAAACAAGTTGTCTTGGTACCACTTGTACGGATTGTCAATTTCTTGGGAATTCACGATACACTTGCTGCAGTTATTTTACCGCTTGTTGGCTGGCCATTTGGGGTGTTCCTCATGAAACAATTCAGTGAAAACATTCCAACAGAATTGCTGGAATCAGCCAAGATTGACGGTTGTGGCGAAGTTCGGACCTTCTGGGATGTAGCCTTCCCAATCGTTAAACCAGGGTTTGCAGCTCTTGCGATTTTCACCTTTATCAATTCTTGGAATGACTATTTTATGCAGTTGGTTATGTTGACATCCCGTCAAAACTTGACCATCTCACTAGGGGTTGCAACCATGCAGGCCGAAATGGCAACTGACTACGGACTTATCATGGCCGGAGCAGCCATGGCAGCCGTCCCAATCGTAGCCGTCTTCCTCATGTTCCAAAAATCATTCACACAAGGAATTACCATGGGAGCTGTGAAAGGTTGAAACAATCCAGTGGATAGTTTCAAGTTGGAAATAGGCAAAACGCAGTTTTGCTTTCCACACAGTGCAGTGCACCATTCTAAGTTGGAAATTCGACAAAACCCTGTTTTGCTTTCCTCTCAGGCTAGGAGCTATTTTAGGTTGGAAATTCGGTAAAACGCAGTTTTGCTTTCCACACAGTGCAGTGCACCATTCTAAGTTGGAAATAGGCAAAGCGAAGCTTTGTGTTCAGCTTCGTCCAGTGGATTTTCAATCGGTGGGTGTTGCAAAGTAGAGTTTTCACTGTTTGCTCGGTGGGGTTTATCACCCTAAGCCAGCAATAAAAACGAGCCCTGTTTCCAACACTCCCAAATTTATTTCAAGGAATTGTAGAAAATGAGGAAATCGGATGATTTTTGATCAATTACAACAAATAGGTCGTTATCGTGGTTTGCATCCCCATCTGGATCAAGCGATTGATTATTTGTTAACACATGATATGGCGAGTTTTGCTTTAGGGCGCTATGCCATCAATGAAGACAAGGTGTTCTTCTTTATACAGGATAATCAGCTTAATCAAGAGCTAGATGATTGTTTTGAATACCATGAACGTTTTGCAGATTTCCACTTTTTACTAGAAGGTCGAGAATTGATGCATTACGGTCAGCAGGTGAAAGAAGTTATCAAGGATTACGAAGAAGAGAGCGATATTGGCTTTGTTTCTTGTAACCTAGCGACTCCTCTTCATCTGACAGAAGAGAATATTGCCATTTTCCTACCAAATGAGCCGCACCAGCCTAATCTGTATGATCGGGCAGGTGAACGAGTTAAAAAGTGCGTAGTGAAAGTGCTTATTGACTAAAAGAGGGAGACGAGAAATGAGAAATAGGAGTACCCAGTTGTTATCATCTATTTTTAATACCGATAATTGGCTGATGAGAGTCTGTGAAAAAATCTTGGATTTGGTCACACTCAATCTCTTGTTTCTGATTTCTTGTTTACCGATTGTGACGATTGGCATTGCTAAAATTAGCCTGTATCGAAGCTTGCAAGAAGTGCGAGAAAGTCGAGGGGTTCGAGTGATTCGCCTCTATATCCATAGCTTTAAAGCAGAATGGAAGCACGGTCTGGCTTTAGGGGGAATCGAGATTTTGGTCAGTATCATTTGCTTGATGAACTTCCTACTTTTTAGAGGTCAGACAGCGATGGTATTTCAAGGAATGAAAATGCTGGCGTTTGGGATTTTTTTCCTGATGATCATGGTGATGCTCTATGCCTATCCTTTGGCGGCACGCTTTGAACAAAGCTTGCAAGAACTCTTGCAAACCGCCTTCGTGCTGGCAGGTCTGCATTTCCTGTGGACTTTTGGGATGTTAGGTTTTGTTGCCTTGCTTGCCTTTTTGCTCATAGGTTCAAGCTGGACCATTGTCTTTGGCGGCATGTTCTTTTTGTTAGCAGGATTTTCAAGTTTAGTTTATCTACAACTTGGAATTCTGGAGCCGATTTTTAGAAAATATGACAATTCCCCTCAATAAGGGAATTACGAATACCAATTAGATGAAAAATTCCTTCGCAAGATGGGTCAGATGAGGTTTTCATAACCCAGAAAAGACCCTCTCTTGGGTTGGACTTTTACGTAATAGAAAGACAAAGAAAGCAAATGCTCTTTCTTTTGTAGTGGAGAAAACAAATGAAAAATTTAGAAAAATACCATGGAATTATCCCTGCATTTTATGCATGTTATGATGAAAATGGGGAGATTAGCCGAGAAGGCGTTCGTAGCCTAGCAGAATACTTTATCGAAAAAGGCGTGCAAGGCTTGTATGTCAATGGTTCTTCTGGCGAATGTATCTACCAAAGTGTGGCCGACCGTAAAGTCGTGTTAGAAGAAGTCATGGCTGTTGCCAAAGGGAAATTAACCATTATTGCCCATGTTGCTTGCAATAATACAAAAGATAGCGTCGAATTGGCACGTCATGCAGAAAGTCTTGGAGTGGATGCGATTGCGGCAATTCCACCGATTTATTTCCGCTTGCCAGAATACTCTGTTGCCCAATACTGGAATGACATGAGTGCAGCAGCTCCAAATACGGATTTTGTGATTTACAATATTCCTCAGTTGGCAGGTGTAGCTCTCACTCCTAGTCTTTACAAAGAAATGCTCAAAAATGAACGGGTTATCGGGGTGAAAAATTCTTCTATGCCAGTTCAGGATATCCAAACCTTTGCTAGTCTTGGTGGCGATGACCATGTAGTCTTTAATGGTCCAGATGAGCAATTCCTAGGCGGTCGTCTCATGGGTGCTGCTGCCGGTATCGGAGGAACTTACGGTGCCATGCCAGAACTCTTCTTGAAACTCAACCAATTGATTGCAGACAAGGATTTGGAAACAGCTAAAGAATTGCAATTTGCGATTAACGATATTATCAAGCATTTAGTAGCTGCACATGGCAATATGTATGCGGTGATCAAAGAAGTATTGCGTATCAACGAAGGATTAAATCTAGGAAGCGTACGTGCACCTTTAACTCCAGTATGTGAGTCTGATAAAGCCGTTGTCGAAGGAGCTGCCCGCTTAATTCGTGAAACCAAAGAGCGTTTCTTGGGAGTGTAATCAACAGCACGATTTCAACGAATGCGATGTTGGTGTCTCCTGCATAGTTGGGTGGGGTGCGAACGGTGAGTAGTACCCGTTCAACTACGGTGTCTGTTACACTAAGCTCGTTTTACTAGAGGAAGAGGAGAAGAGGTGACTCATGAAAAAATATGTTGCCATTGATATTGGTGGGACTAGTATCAAGTACGGTTTGATTGATGAGGAAGCTCATTTGTTGGTCAGCCAAGAAATGCCGACAGAGGCTCATAAAGGCGGTCCAGAGATTTTGAAAAAGGTGGCGACGATTGTCTCGACTTACTTGGAAGAAGTTAGTTTGTCTGGCATTTGCATTTCCTCAGCGGGGATGGTCGATCCAGATAAGGGAGAGATTTTCTACGCTGGACCACAAATTCCAAACTATGCTGGTACGCAGTTTAAAAAAGATTTAGAAGCCCAGTTTGGCATTCCATGTGAGATTGAAAATGATGTTAATTGCGCAGGGCTTGCTGAGGTTGTCTCAGGAAGTGGGAAAGGAGCAAAGGTAGCTGTTTGCTTGACAGTCGGTACAGGTATTGGGGGCTGTCTCTTGATTGACTCCCATGTTTTCCACGGTTTTAGCAATTCGGCCTGTGAAGTGGGCTATCTTCACTTACCAGACGGCGATTTTCAAGATTTGGCGTCAACAACTGCCTTGGTTCGCTATGTGGCAGAAGCCCATGGTGACGATGTCAAAGATTGGAATGGACGGCGGATTTTCCAAGAAATTCAAAAAGGCAATCCGCTCTGCGTGCAGGGAGTGGATCGTATGGTGCATTATTTGGCAAAAGGAATTGCCAATATCTGCTATGTGGCTAATCCAGAAGTGGTGATTTTAGGCGGTGGCATCATGGGGCAAGAAGCGATTTTAAAACCAAAAATCGAAGCGGCTGTGAAAGCCAATCTTGTATCCAGTATCGCCGAAAAAACCAAGATTGTTTTTGCCCAACACCAAAATACAGCAGGTATGTTTGGAGCTTACTATCATTTCAAACAAAAACAGGCTAGTCGTCCGTAAGAAATAGAATGAGGAGAAAGGGATATGGTGTCATTAGAGAAAAATGTGCTTCCGATGATTGAAGCAGCTTATAGCGATTTCACACATATCGAACGGAAGATTGCGGATTATTTTCTTTCAGATGCTGCAGAAAATGATCACTTGTCCGCAAAAGCTGTTTCTGAAAGGCTATATGTTTCTTTGCCCTCATTGACGCGTTTTGCTCAAAAATGTGGTTTTTCCGGCTATCGACAGTTTGTCTATGCCTTTCGAGAAGTCAATCTGACGACTGAACCTAGCCATGTGAACCGTGATCTTACTAGACATGTTCTGTCTGACTATGGCGAATTATTGAATAAGACCTACTCGCTCATTGATGAAGAGCAGTTTGTCCGAGTAGGACACTTGCTAAACAATGCTAAGCGTGTCTATATCTATGGACAAGGTAGCTCGGGACTAGTCGCACGGGAAATTGAATTTCGTTTCATGCGGTTAGGAATGGCCTGTAAGGCTGTTACAGATGACCATATGATTCGGATGAATCGTGTCACCTTAAATGATGAGTGCTTAGTTATTGGAATATCTGTGTCAGGTGAGTCAACGAGCATTATCAATGCTGTTCGGGATGCACGAGAAGTTGGTGCGAGTACGGTTTTGCTGACCTCGAAGAATCGTCAAGAATTGCGGGATAGTTGCGATGAATTGGTACTTGTGGCTATTAAGAAAAATCTTGCTCAGGGGAACATCATTTCACCCCAGTTCCCTGTTCTAGTTGTGATTGACATTTTTTATGCCTACTATATTGATTTAGACCGAGATGCTCGGAATGAATTATTTACCAATACGCTTTCAGCCTTACAAGTGAAGGAAGAAGTAGACGAAAATGAGATGTAGAGTGCTTCTACTCTCATTTTTTGTGCTATAATAATAAGAAAGCGATTACAAGAAGAGGAATAGCATGATAGAAGCGATTATATTTGATATGGACGGGGTGATTGTTGATACAGAGTATCTAGATTTTCAAGTTCAAAAGGATTTTGTACGTAGTATTGGTAAGGAAGGGTGTGCCGAAAAGGAGCAAGAATTTCAGAAGTTAATTGGGCGTTCTTATGCTTATTTAGCACAAGCGATTAAGGATCTATCTGGTAGCAGCCTTTCGTTAGCTGAGATTAGTGAACAGCTAGAAGAATATGCGAAAGAGCGGTATCAAGATATCGATTATCTATCCTTGTTTCGGACAGATATGATTGATATTTTGGATTATGCCAAAGAAAAAGGTATCAAACTAGCTGTTGCCTCATCCTCACGAAAGAACCACATCGAGGAAGTTTTAGAGAGTTGTGGTATCTTGTCTTATTTTGATACCGTGGTCAGTGGTGAAGCATTTACGGAAAGCAAGCCTAATCCAGCCATTTATTTGGCGACTTTGACAAAATTAGGGGTAGATGCCCAACATGCCATCGCAATCGAGGATTCTGCGTATGGTATTGCAGCTGCTAAGGCGGCAGGTGTACGGGTGATTGCCTATCAAGAAACAAGAATGCCGATTGATCAAAGGCAGGCAGATTTTCTTTGTCAAGACATGGCTACTATTTTTGAGTTGATTCAATCTCTCGTTTAGCCACTTTTGTTCAGTAGACGCAAAGAGTCCGATATGATATACTAGGGCTGATTCATCAAATTCTGATAGAGAATGTATGAAATGGAGAAAATAGTATGGTAAACTGGATTTACAGACACCAGAAAGAAGTGCTGGTTGGTTTGTTTCTTTTGCTCGCAGTAGTGTCATTTTTTGTTTTGGCAGACTCTCAGTTGGTTTTAAACATGAATGCCCAATCAATTCTTGCTTTGGATGAGAAAAAAGAAACGGTTTTAACCTTAACAGCCTTGACGGGAACAACGTCTACCGCTATCACCTTAATTCCAGGAGATGTTGGTGGCCCCTTAGCGGAAAATATAGCCGATTTGGCAGATTATTTACTAGTGGTGTATGCTGGAATCTGGTTGCAAAAATATCTTCTGTCAATTACAGGTCTAGTGGTCTTTAAATGGCTTGTCCCAGGGGCACTTGTCCTTTTTGCTGGGAATATCTACTTAAAAAACAAGAAGGTCAAGCAGTTAGCAATCCGTCTCTCGCTTTTTTCAGCTGTTATACTATTTATTATTCCTACAAGTATCTTTGTGTCGAATAAGATTGAGTCGACCTATAATAGTTCCATCGCAAAGACCATTGAAGCCGCTCAGCAAGTATCTGAAACAACTAAAGAACAAAGTGAGGCCTCTATTTGGGAAAAGGTGACAGGGGCAGCAAAAGGACTGCTCGAGAAGTTTGAGACTGCTTTTGGAAATATGGTGGATGCTGTAGCGGTATTAGTTGTGACCACTTGTGTGATTCCTCTGCTTGTATTTGCCTTCTTTATTTGGCTATGTAATGTGATTTTTGGCTTAAGTTGGTCGCCTGCCATCCCTAAAAAAAGAGTGATAGGAAAGATTGTTCGAGGTCGTTCCTATCGTTGAATTAGTATATGATTGAGAAGAAAACCGGATTTTCATCTGGTTTTTTCTTAGATTCTTTCAATTTTCTGATAAATTGTGATAAAATAGAAAAAAAGATTTTGAGGATGCAGCATGACACTAGTATATCAATCAACACGAGATAGCCACAATACCGTAACTGCCAGTCAGGCTATTTTGCAAGGCTTGGCAACAGATGGAGGCCTCTTTACCCCGCTGACCTATCCTAAAGTAGAATTGGACTTTGAACGTTTGAAAGACCTGTCTTATCAGGAAGTAGCAAAGGTCATTTTAGGAGCATTTCTGGATGATTTTACAGAAGCTGAATTAGATTATTGCATTACCAATGCCTATGATAGCAAGTTTGATGATCAGCACATTGCACCATTGGTGAAGCTAGATGGACAATACAATCTCGAGTTATTCCACGGCTCAACGATTGCCTTTAAGGATATGGCCTTGTCTATCTTGCCTTACTTGATGACAACGGCAGCTAAAAAGCATGGTTTGGAAAATAAAATCGTCATTTTAACAGCAACTTCTGGCGATACTGGAAAGGCTGCGATGGCTGGTTTTGCGGATGTTCCAGGGACTGAAATTATTGTCTTTTATCCCAAAGATGGTGTCAGCAAAGTTCAAGAATTGCAAATGACCACTCAAACAGGCAACAATACCCATGTGGTTGCTATTGACGGAAATTTTGATGATGCGCAGACCAATGTCAAGGAAATGTTTAACGATGAAACCTTGCGTGCGAAATTAGCAGAACAGAAGATGCAATTTTCATCTGCTAATTCAATGAATATTGGTCGTCTTGTGCCACAGATTGTTTATTATGTCTATGCCTATGCGCAATTGGTTAAGGCAGGTGAAATTGTAGCAGGACAGGAGGTCAATTTCACAGTTCCAACAGGCAATTTTGGGAATATTCTTGCGGCTTTTTATGCCAAACAAATTGGCTTACCAGTTGGAAAATTGATTTGTGCTTCGAATGAAAACAATGTCTTGACCGACTTTTTTAAGACCAAGGTGTATGATAAGAAACGTGCCTTTAAGGTAACGACTAGTCCGTCTATGGACATCCTTGTTTCATCAAACTTGGAACGCCTGATTTTCCACCTGTTAGGAAATGATGCGGCAAAAACAGCTCAATTGATGACAGCCTTATCAAGAGAGGGTCAGTACCAATTAGACCCAGTAGATCCAGAGATATTGGACCTCTTTGTAGCAGAATGGGCGACGGAAGAAGAGACCGCTCAAGAAATTAAGCGTGTGTATGATATGTCTCGCTACATCGAAGATCCGCATACAGCAGTTGCTTCTAGCGTCTACCAAAAATATGCCATAGCCAGTCAAGACAGCAGAAAAACAGTGATTGCTTCAACGGCTAGTCCTTATAAATTCCCCGTTGTTGCAGTAGAAGCTATCACAGGAGAAACAGGCTTGAGTGATTTTGAGGCTCTTGCGACCTTACAGGATTTATCAGGAGTAGCTCTTCCACCAGCAGTAGACGGTTTAGAAACAGCTCCTGTTCGGCATAAGACAGTTGTTGCAGCAGCTGATATGCAAAAAGAAGTCGAACGCTACCTAGGAGTTTAGTCAGAAATCATTGTTAAAAAATAATAGAAAGTGGAGGCAGGAGCAAGCTCTTTGCCTCTTTGCGATATGGTAGAATACAAAAAAATAATGCAGATAGCCTTGCCAGCTATGGCAGAAAATGTCCTGCAAATGCTCATGGGGATGGTGGATAGTTACTTGGTGGCTAGTTTAGGCTTAGTCGCTATCTCAGGCGTATCTGTCGCAGGAAATATCATTGCGATTTATCAGGCCATTTTTATTGCCTTAGGAGCAGCTATTTCAAGTGTGTTAGCACGTAGTATGGGTTCAGGAGACCAAGAATCACAAGCCAATCATGCAACGGGAGCACTGACAATGACTTTATTGATGAGTCTCATCTTGGGCTTGATTTCCCTTTTCTTTGGACAAGAGATTATCAGTTTATTAGGAACTGAAAAACTTGTGGCAGAAGCAGGAGGCATCTTTCTAGCCATTGTCGGTGGTACGATTGTCTTTTTAGGTTTAATGACCAGTCTGGGGGCCTTGGTGCGCACGACAGGCAATCCTCGGTTACCCATGTATGTTAGCTTGCTAACCAATGGTTTAAATGCTCTTTTCTCTAGTGTTTTTATTTTCATCCTCGACTGGGGGATTGTAGGTGTTGCTCTGGGAACCGTTTTGGCTCGCCTAGTGGGGGTTGTGGTCTTGTGGAAATCCCTCACGATTTCCTTTGCTAAGCCTAGCTGGAGCTTAGATAGGGAGTTGCTTCGTCTATCCTTACCAGCGGCAGGAGAGCGTCTCATGATGCGGGCAGGTGATGTCGTCATTATCGCCCTTGTCGTACGCTTTGGAACGCAGGCTGTCGCAGGGAATGCGATTGGCGAGGTACTCACCCAGTTCAATTATATGCCAGCCTTTGGGATTGCAACAGCGACCGTCCTCTTGGTAGCACGTAGCTTGGGTCAGGGAGATAGAGAGGAGATTAGCCAGATAGCAAGGAAAAGCTATTGGTTAACCCTTGGTTTCATGCTGCCCTTGGCGTTTCTGATTTACGCCTTTGGAACTCCCTTAACGCAGTTGTATACACAGGATAAGGAAGCAGTCGCTGCCAGTCTCTTGGTTATTCTCTTCTCGCTTTTAGGGACACCATTTACAATAGGAACTGTCATCTACACGGCGGTATGGCAGGGCTTAGGCAATGGCAAACTCCCTTTTTATGCGACAACGATTGGTATGTGGGGAATTCGAATTGGCACAGGCTACCTGCTTGGCGTGACCTTGGGTCTTGGCTTACCCGGTATCTGGGCTGGAACGCTTTTAGACAATGCCTTTCGCTGGCTATTTTTGGGACTGCTTTATAAAAAACAAAGGAGGACGACATGACGAGCTTTATTTGGGATTTAGACGGGACCTTGCTGGATTCCTATGATGCGATTTTGGCAGGTATTGAGGAAACCTATGCTCATTATGACTTGGAGTTTAATCGTGATGCGATTCGGAGCTTTATTTTACAGCATTCAGTCTGGGAATTGCTAGAAAAGGTAGCGGCAGAAAATGATTTGAACGCACATGAGCTAAATGCTTACAGAGGCAGTAGCTTGCAGGAGAAAAATGCGCAGATTCATCTAATGCCAGGGACCAAAGAAGTGTTGACTTGGGCAGAAGACGCAGGAATTGCTAACTTTGTCTACACCCACAAGGGAGCCAATGCCCATCAGGTTTTAGCTGATTTGGGGCTTGCCCAGTATTTCACGGAAATTGTGACCAGTGCAGATGGCTTTGCGAGAAAACCTCATCCAGATGCCATTGATTATCTAGTGGAGAAGTATGATTTAGACAAGGCTAGCACCTACTACATCGGGGATCGTCGGCTAGATGTGGAAGTGGCGATCCATGCTGGTATTCAAAGTATTAATTTTCAAGCCTACCCATCGCCTGTCAATCAGGAAATACAGCAACTCTTGGATATCAAGGAGAAAATCTTTTACAAATTTTAAGTTTTTTCAGAAAATTTCAAGCAAATAGCTTGATTTTTTCTTTTCGGCGGTTTATAATTGACTAGTCAATGATTGACAAGTCAATTATAAAAAGGAAATAGCATGACAGCCATCCATCACATTCTCTACCAGCTTCATGTAACGGATCAAGCGGTGACTCAGTTGTTTGAAAAAGGCTTGGGCATCAGTTTGACACGCTACGAGCTATTGCAGGTCTTGTTAAAAGAGGCGCCCTGTAACCAGATTCAGGTTCAGAACGCTCTAAAAATCGATCAGGCAGCCCTGACTCGGCATTTTAAGATTTTAGAAGAAAAGGGTTATGTGACCAGGACTCGCAATCCCAAAAATCAGCGTGAAATTCTGGTTGATGTGACGGATTTTGCCAAAGAACAGCTCATCGCTGCACCGCCCAGTCATCACTTGGCCGTAAAAGAGCAAATGGAAGGGGTTCTCTCCGAGGAGGAAAGTATCACCCTTCAAACCTTGCTGGATAAGCTGGTTGTTGGTTTGGAAAATCTTGCTATTGAAAAAGATTAGAAAGAAGGAAATCCTATGTCCCTGATTACGACTATTTTAGCAACTCTTGTTGCCCTTGAGCACCTCTATATTTTTTATTTAGAAACCATCGCTACTACATCTGACAAGACTAGTCAGACCTTCAATATGGCTAAAGATGAGCTAGCTCGCCCCTCTGTGACGGTTCTCTTTAAAAATCAAGGCATTTACAATGGCTTGTTAGCAATTTTTCTTCTCTACGGGATTTTCATTTCACACAGCTTGGAAATCGTTACGATTTTTGTCCTGTATGTGATTGGCGCTGCCCTTTATGGAGCTGCAACCTCTAATAAGTCTATTCTCCTCAAACAAGGTGGCCCAGCTATTTTAGCTCTTTTGAGTATTTTGCTATTGAGATGAGACGAAGATTTTTTCTTCGTTTTTTTTTTTTTTTTTTTGCTGAACGAAGGTAGGTTCAGATAACATACTGATGAAATCCTTGTCTATCGGTATAGAGATAGAAGTAGAGGAGAAGAATGTTATGAAAGTAAATCATAAAACAGTAAAGACAGTATCAATGGTAGCTTTGGCAAAGTGTGTATCTTACCAGCTTATTCGTCATCAAAAAAGCGATGGTTACTCTCGCTCATCTATGGTTAAATCATTTGTATCTAGTAGCCAATCCAAGTCAACTACAAGTAGCACTGCTTCTGTCAGTGAGACGAAAGATAGTACTCAACCAGTAGTATTTAGGCAGTTGCCTTAGGCGGTGTATATGGTGGTGATGCAGGGGGTACTTGAATTTATTCCGGTAGGTATGACTAGCCAGAGTAACAAGCTGTTTACAGATACACCTGGTAGCAGCAAAGATCAAAGTTGGAATCACTCCCTTTGTGGAACAAAGGGAGTCTTGCTAGCGAATAGAGGAATAATAATCCGATAAGGCTTATAAAATATTTTATCCATTCAATCTTTTCTATATTGCTAGTGAAAGCATTGTAGCAATTAGTAACTCAACTGTGTGTATCAACAGTCAGGAGAGTAACTGTTAAAACTTGAGCTTAGAAATAAGAGAGTGAAGTCCCTTGTTTAATCATTCTAGTGCTTTCCTACCCTCGTTTCCAAGTTCAAATAGTTTCCACTATCTGTGGTTTCGTTGTCTAATCAGATGTTGGTTTTATATAGTACTAGCAGCCTCTCAATCAAATGATTGGGTGGTTTTCCTTGTGTTGATTTGTTCAAAGGAATAATTGTTTCTGTCATGTGGTGCAGCTGTCGAATCTTTTAAGGTGTTATAATATTGTAAAAGTAACTGATTACGGAGATTTCAAAGAGAGGAAATTAGTTTGTTAAAGCATGGTTTGATGATATGCTAGACTATGCAAAATTTATTACGTAAAAGAAATCTGTGGATTTACTATGACTATGTTTAAAATGGACTTGTTCGGCAATTCAAAAGTGATATACTAAAGCCATGGGAACAACATGCGAAAAAAGCCATAAAACTAAGAACTTGGATCAGCAAAATCATTTTTTTTTAAGATTTTATGGTGGTGTGAATACCAGTTATGGTATAACCTTATCGTAATCGTGGGAATCCGTTTAAATTAAGAACGGAGTTGATTTGCGGCAGCACTGTTTGTAAGTTGATGTAAGTTCCAAACAAAGCTAATAAGTTGTCGTTTTCCATGCAAAGGTATTTCTATATCACTTGTAGTAAGTATTCATGGAAAATGGTAGAAATGCTAGTATAATAAAAATAGAGAAAGGAGAGAATCATGACTAAACGACAGTTATTGTACTTGCTCAGTGAAGAAAAATATTTAACTGCGATATCACTCTCCCAAAAATTACAGAAAAGCACTCGTACCATTCAAAATATGATGAGAAACTTGAATGAGGAATTAAAAGGGGTAGTTCATATTTATTCTAAACCAGGATCTGGCTATAAATTAGAGATTCAAGATAATAACCGTTTTATGCAATTTTTAGTACAACAAAATCAGAATGATGAGATTGTTAGACGACAAAATATTATCATCAAGTCGTTTTTAGTGAATGAATACGTCAAGATTTCAGTACTTGCTGATATGTGCTACGTTAATCAACGTACGATTTCAACGGATATTAAATTATTGAAAAAAGAGTTAAAGGAATTTGATTTACAGATAAATAGCAGACCGCATTATGGTCTTCATCTGGTCGGAGAGGAAGTTGGATTACGTAAATTTTTATTGTATAAAAAGTGGGAAGAAAAATATTACTTTAATAAAGAAGAAGAGAGTAGTATCAATAGGTATTTACATTCGTATGAAATTAGCACAGTCAGCGTGCAGAATATAAAAGATTTGATTGCTATTAGTATTTCTCGAAATTATAAACTGCGTCAACTAGATGAAATCTATTTACCAGATAAAGAATTAGTAGATTTAAATTATAAGTTTCAGTGGCAATTATCATCACTTGATTTAGTATTTATTACCAATTATATCTATCATTGCAAAAAGAATTCTGGGGAAAGTCGTTTTATTGTGCAAGTGTTAGACGGCTTAAGAATCTTAGAGGAAACATTTGGATTAGATTTTCTAGAAGATTCTCATCTAACAACCAAAATTACAAATCATCTTACTGCTTTAAAGATTCGACTGGATAATCGTGTTATGGTAAAGAATCCCTTGCTTTCAGATATTCAGAAAAATCTAACGTTAGAATATAATATGGCTCGTTTTTTTGCAACATGGCTTTTTGACCCACTGCAATTATCATTGACAGAAGATGAGCTAGGTTTTTTAGCAATTACCTTTGCTTTAATTACTTCAAGACTTGAAAAAATGAAGAAGAATGTGTTAATTCTGTCTGATATTGGCTCAAGTAGTCATCAATACTTAGAGTTAACCTACCAGCATTTATTTGGGAAGTTTGTTGAAAAAATGACAATTTGCCATCCTTACGATATAGACAAATTAAACTTGCAAGGGTATGACTATATCTTTACAACTGGTTCATTTGACTTCTCTACGCAAGTTGATGAGGATAAGATTAGATTTGTTCCCTATTTCTTGAAGCCAAATGATGAACAACTCATCCGTAATATTCTGGAAGCGGAGGAAGAGCTATCATTTTCCCAACTCTTGAATCAAAAATTATTTTTTAGAATAACAGATAGACTGACTCCCGAGGAAGTAATAATAAAAATATGTAGCAATATTCAAGAATTGACAGGAGATACTATTACTGAAAAAGTTCTGAATAGGTATCAGATGGGGTCGACACAATTAGGGAATCACGTTGCATTTCTTCATCCTGCAGGTAGAAAGGAAAGCTCAAGTGTAGGCAATCACTATCTAGCAGTAACTGTGCTTTCTTCTCCAATCAAGTGGGATTTTTCAGAAATTCAATTAATTATAATTGCTTCTCTACCTTCGATTTCTAAATCGAATATGCTTATTTATGATAGCTTATCTACTTTGTTTTTGGAAGATAGCTTATTAGAAAAATTCTTAGAAAATGCAGACTTTAAAACGTTTGAATCACTCTTACTCAAGATAGAAAGGAGTAAACGGAATGGATGAAAAATACTTAGCAACAATTATGGACATTATCATGCATTCAGGAGAAGCTAGAGGATATTATCTACAGGCAATATCTGTTGCTCAAGAAGGAAAGATTGAGGAGGCTCTTGAATTGGCAAAACTCGGGAAAGGGGAATTAGTACTTGCCCATAATGCGCAGACGGACATGATGGTAAAAGAAAGTGTGGGGGAGTATACAACTTTTAGTCTACTATTGATTCATTCTCAAGATCATTTGATGACGACACTGACTATTAAGGATTTATTTGGCGCATTTTTAGAAATTGGTAAAAAATTAACATATTTAGGAGGTAAATTATGACAAATATTTTACTATGTTGTTCAGCTGGCATGTCTACAAGTTTGTTAGTAACGAAGATGCAACATGCTGCTACTGAAAGAAATATTGATTCAAAGATATGGGCTGTTTCTGTTGATGAGGTAGAACAGCACATTAATGCTGCCGACGTCCTACTGCTGGGTCCACAAATTAAATTTTTAAGAGGAGAGATTGAGCCACTCGCAAATGGTATACCGCTAGGTGTCATTCCTATGAGAGATTACGGAACTCTAAATGGGGGGAAGGTTTTGGAGTTTGCATTATCATTGTTAGATAAGTAAGGAGGAGATTTATCATGACCTTTGTTGAAAAAATGGAAGAATTAGCTTACAAAGTAGGTAAGCAGAAACATTTACTAGCCATTCGAGATGGAATGGTACTATCGATGCCCCTTATTTTAATTGGAAGTATCTTTGTCATCATCCAAAGCTTTCCAGTGCCGGCATGGGAATCCTATCTTACGTCTGTGGGAGCAATGGGCTATTTAGGAACCGTTATCAATGCGACATTTGGGATTATGGCATTGGTTGCTGTTTTTGGTATAGCTAAAAAATTGGCAGATATATATAAAACAGATGGGACAAGTGCAGGAATTATTGCCTTAGCAGCTTATTTGATGTTGATACCAAGTAGTGAGGGAATGATTAGTTTTGGTTATTTTGGTAGTAGGGGGTTATTTGTTGCTATTGTCGTAGGATTATTGACGGGCGAAATTTTCCGGATTCTTATTCAAAGAAATATTGTTATTAAAATGCCTGAATCTGTTCCCCAGCAGTTGCGCGTTCATTTACCTCTCTCATCCCAGGTTTTATTGTCATTTTGTTTTTCATTGGATTAGATTTAATGATAAAAGCAGCAGGATTTAGTGATGTGTTTCAAGTGATGCTCACTCTTTTAGCAGAACCTTTGAAGTATGCGAGTAATAGTTTTGTTGGCGCACTCATGGCAATTTTGTTTAATTCGGTAGTGTGGTTGTTTGGGGTACATGGTGGTCAATTGGTGAGCAGCATTATGGATCCGATTTGGTTTATCAATACTGATGCTAATCGTGTTGCTTGGCAGGCAGGAGAAGAATTACCATTTATTGTAACAAAACCATTTTTAGATAATTTTGCCTGGGTAGGTGGTAGCGGTGCAACACTGGGGTTGGCAATTTTCTTATTTTTCTTTGCTAAAAGTAAGCAAAATAAAGCACTTGGGAAGATGGCTTTTGTGCCAGACTGGTTCTCTGTTAATGAACCAATGCTCTTTGGTTTTCCGATTGTTCTTAGTCTTGATTTGGCTATTCCTTTCATAGTAGCACCGTTGATAACAGGAAGTATTTCTTATATAGCCATGGCTACGGGACTTGTGCATAAAACAGTAGGTGTATTAATTCCATGGGCGACTCCGCCGATTATTAGTGGCTATTTGTCTACAGGCGGTCATATTAGCGGTTCGATTTTACAAATCGTTAATATCTTAATAGCTTTCTTAATCTACTACCCATTTATCAAGCGGCTTGATAATCGGATGAAGAAAGAAGAGGATTTACTAGAGGGAGTGAATAAATGAAACGTTTATTAAATTGTACTGCCTCGGATTTTATGCAAATGTCCAGAGAGGAGTTAATTGCAGCGATCCGAGCCAGTGAGGGGCGCGTGATTGTATCAGAGACTGTGGTATCTTGTATGCCAGCAATACCGGCAATTACGAATGCCGAAATTTCTAGAGCTGCGGGTGCAGATTTAATTCTATTAAATACTTTTGATGCTTTTCATCCGGTGATTAATGGACTGGATAATATGGAGCAACCTATTCAGCGTCTGAAAGAACTAATAGGTAGGCCAATTGGAGTGAATCTAGAACCTGTAGATAGTCGGGCGAAAATGCTTGAAGAAAGAATAGACATAGTAAAAGGTCGACAAGTTAGTATAGAAACTTTAAATAGTTTAAATAATCTAGGAGTTGATTTTGTTTGCATTACGGGAAACCCTGGAACAGGAGTGACAAACCAGTCTATTATCGATGCAATTCAACTAGCGAAAGATAGTTTTCGTGGAATGATTATTGCTGGGAAAATGCATGGTGCAGGTTCTAAGGATCCGATATATGATATCGATGCGCTTGAATCTTTTGCAAAAGCGGGAGCGGATGTCATTCTGCTACCTTCACCAGGAACAGTTCCTGGTAGTACCGTTGATGTCTGCTATAATATTATTAGAAGATTAAAAAAATATGATGTTTTAACAATGGGAGGATTAGGAACTAGTCAAGAGACATCCGATGTTGAAACTATTAGACAAATTGGTTTATATAATAAAATGGTGGGATTTGATATTCATCATATTGGAGATGCAGGCGAAGGTGGTGTCTCACCGTTTGAAAATATATTTGAATTGTCCAAAGTGGTTCGTGGAAGAAAGCATACTCTTAAAATGATTTGTACATCAAATGCTCGTTAGAGCATAAAAACATAGAAGTACGGCAGTGCTTAGAAGAGAAATTTGAATGGATTACATTTCTTCATTTAAAGATTAAGCTAGAATGCTCAGTGCTTGTCTTGGAAGGTAGGGATGTGCTTACGGTTAGATAAGCTGGTCAGGTGCTAGCAAATCTTATTCTTCATTATGATAACATTATCACTGCTTATCTTAAATTTATTTTGAATAAATCTACATGATTTAGGAACTGCTTATATGAAGCTAACTGCTAGGATATTTGGATAGCTATTTCTCTCAATCGAGGCTGGGCAAAAACTAGCTGCTCATATATAAAAAACGAGCCATTCCAATTAGGAGTTGCTCGTTTTCCATTTCATGCTTTATAATTATAATAACCACAAAACAACTAGAAAGGCATGAAAATGTATAAACAGTATAACACAAATCAGCTTAGTTTGGAATTAAATATCGCTTGGGACTTACCTGCTACACATGAGGCACGTCTGATTAGTCAGTTTGTGGATACTATTCCTCAATCCGTTCTCCTAGAAGAAACTTCCCACACAGGTCGTCCTGCCTTTCATCCAGCGATGTTGCTCAAAATGACCCTGTTCGCCTATGCTCGCCAAGTTTTCTCTGGTAGAAAAATTGTCCAAATGAATGAGGAAGTCATTCCTATGAAATGGCTGAGTCAAGATACCTACGTCTGTTATCGAACCATAAATAGTTTTCGGGCCTCTACACACGCCAACCAGCTTATCAAAACTGCTTTCATCTACTTTACTCTCCTCCTCAGAGAGAATGGATTGATTGAAGATAAAGCTCTCTTCATTGACGGGACTAAGGTAGAAGCTGATGCCAACAAGTATTCTTTCACGTGGAAAAAGGCCGTTGAGCGCTATGAAGATGCCTTGAATGGAAACATTTCTGCCCTCTATGACAAGCTAGTCCAAGAAGGGGTGGATACTGCCTTGTCCAAGGAAGAATGTCTCACTAGCGAAGGACTAAACCAACTCCTACAAGAGACCGAACAAGTACTAGATGAGTTGGAAAATGCTATCTCACAAGAGCCTAAAGTCAGTAAAGGTGGATCGGCTAACAGACAGAAACGAAGAAGAATTAAGAAACTCAAGAGAAAGTTGAAAGAGGATTTTCTTGTTCGGAAACAAAAGTACGAACGAGATAAACAGATTTTACAAGAGCGAAATTCCTATTCTAAAACAGATCCTGATGCGACGTTTATGAGGATGAAAGAGGATCATATGAGGAATGGTCAGCTCAAACCTGGTTACAACCTTCAACTTGGTACAAATAGCCAGTTTGCCTTAGCTTACGGATTGTATCCGAATCCAACTGACACTCGTACACTCAAACCTTTTCTTCAATCCATCCAAACCTTAGAACTCTTTCAACACATTGTTGCGGATGCAGGTTATGGTAGTGAAGAAAATTACAGCTTTATCGTTGATGTTCTGGAGAAAACGCCTCTAATTCCCTACGGAACATATCAGAAAGAGCAGAAGAAAAGCTACAAGAAGAGTGATGCCAATCCTGAAAACTGGACTTACCTAGAAGATTCTGACCAGTGGATAAAACCAGATGGAGTTGTCTACTCGTTTAAGAATTATTCACGAAGAACGGAAAAGTATGGATTTGAGAAAGATAGTAAGATTTACGAAGCTGATCCTGTACAAGCTAGTGAAGAGTTAGACCAATTAGCACGGACAGAGAAAGGAAACCTCAAACAAATTCAGTATAATCCTACGTGGAACTATTTCAAGAACTTAGCCAAAGAGGAATTGACAAGTAAAGAGGGAGCCCGCATTTATGCCAAACGCAAGGTGGATGTCGAACCTGTATTTGGTAGGATGAAGGGTGTTTTTGGCGTACGCAGAGTGCATGTCAGAGGTCAAAAAGTGGTTGAAACTGAGATAGGATTCCTCCTAATGAGCATGAATCTCACGAAATTGGCTAAGAAATTAGTCCAATATAATAGAGACAAAAATAAAAACACAAATAGTTCGGCAGGATTTCATCAAAATCAGCTTGAATCTATATGTGTTTTTTATTTACTGGCTAGTTTTTGCCCAGCCTCGATTTTTTATATGGTGCCAAAAAGGAATCGTTCAGATTTTACAAACTATTGCAGCATTTTTCGGCTCTTTGTCAACTGTAGTGGGTAGATGAAAAGCTAACACCTAGAGAGGACCAAATTGGTCTTCTCTCGTTTTATGTTTAAAGCAATGAAAATCCGCTTTTTAAAGTTTTCAAAGTTTCGAAAGCCAAAGGCATTGCGTTTGATGACTTTGATGAGATTATTCGTCGCCTCAAGTTTGGCATTTGAGTAAGGCAATTCCATGGCGTTGAGAATCTTATCCTTGTCCTTCAAAAAGGTATTAAATACGGTCTGGAAAATCGGGTCGACAGTCTGCCGAGCGTCTTGGATAAGTCCAAAAAACTGGTCAGCTTGCTTCTCCTGGAAGTGAAAAAGCAGTAGTTGATAGAGCTCGTAGTGTTCTCTCAGTTCTTGAGAATAGCCTATCAGTTTAGCGACAATCTCCTGGTTGGTTAAGTGCATGCGAAATGTAGGGCGGTAAAACCGCTTGTCACTGAGTTTACGGCTATCTTGTTGTACCAGTTTCCAGTATCGTTTGAGCGTTTTGTATTCATGCGATTTTCTGTCGAATTGCTTCATGATTTGTATGCTGAGACGGTTCATAGCACGGCTGAGATGTTGCAAAATGTGGAAGCGATCAAGCACTATTTTGGCATTCGGAAAAAGCTTCTTAGCGAGGACATAATAGGGGCTAAACATGTCCATAATGATGATTTTAACGCGGTTTCTGACCTGTCTAGGGTATCTCAGAAAGTGATTTCGGATGGTTGCTTGCGTTCTTCCATCAAGGATAGCGATGATGTTATTTGTGTCAAAATCTTGAGCGATAAAGCTCATTTTCCCTTTCTTGAAGGCATACTCATCCCAGGACATGACTTCTGGAAGCTTATCCCAATCCGTTTCAAATTTAAACTCATTGAGTTTTCGAATAACTGTAGATGTAGAAATGGAGAGTCTGTGTGCGATATGTGTCATTGCTTGCTTTTCGATGAGTAATTGTGCGATTTTCTGGTTGACATCGACAGAGATTTGATGGTTTTTCTTAACAATAGGAGTTTCAGCGACCGCCATTTTCCCACATTCCTTGCACTTGAAACGACGCTTTCGAAGGCGGATAAGTAGCGGGTAGCCAGCAGTTTCTAAGTAGGGGATTTTAGAGGCTTTCTGGAAGTCGTACTTAGCCATTTGTCCCTTGCAGGAAGGGCATTTAGGGGCTGTGTAATCCAAGCGACCGTGGAGTTCTAAGTGTGTTCCCATGTCGCATTCATTAGTGATAGTGATATTTTTGTCTTTCATTTTGAGAAAATTTGTGATAAGATTTAGTTGTTCCATATGAGTCTTTCTAAATGATATTTTTGTCGCTTTTCATTATAGGTCATATGGGACTTTTTTTCTACACTCTAAAAGGCTCCATAATCTCTGTGGCGGGCGTACCCACTACAGATATTATAGAGCCCATTTTTCAAGATGATAATCGACCTTTCACGGACAATACTGGGTCGAATCTTGAAAAAATCGTTAAAATCGGCTATAATGAATTGTAAGAGAAACTAGCAGGTGAGAGTCCTGCCGTGCGTGAAGAAAGGAAGCAGAGCTTTCTCTGCTGTAAATAAGTAAAGATATGACATCAGTTGTTGTTGTAGGAACCCAGTGGGGGGACGAAGGTAAAGGAAAAATCACCGACTTCTTGTCTGCTAATGCAGAAGTGATTGCACGCTACCAAGGTGGTGACAATGCAGGTCATACTATCGTGATTGACGGTAAAAAATACAAATTGCACTTGATTCCATCAGGTATTTTCTTCCCAGAAAAAATCTCTGTAATCGGAAACGGTATGGTGGTCAATCCAAAATCCTTAGTCAAGGAATTGAACTACTTGCATGAAGAGGGCGTGACAACAGATAATCTTCGGATTTCAGACCGTGCCCATGTTATCTTGCCTTATCATATCAAGTTGGACCAATTGCAGGAAGAAGCCAAAGGTGACAATAAAATCGGAACAACCATTAAAGGGATTGGTCCTGCCTATATGGACAAGGCTGCGCGTGTGGGAATCCGCATTGCAGACCTCTTAGACCGTGAGATTTTTAGAGAGCGTTTGGAGCGTAATTTGGCAGAAAAAAATCGCTTGTTTGAGAAATTGTATGATAGCACAGCGATTGCATTTGACGAAATTTTTGAAGAATACTACGAATACGGTCAGCAAATCAAGCAATATGTGACGGATACTTCGGTGATTTTGAATGATGCCCTCGACCAAGGTAAACGGGTTCTCTTTGAGGGAGCACAAGGTGTTATGCTTGATATTGACCAAGGAACCTATCCGTTTGTAACCTCATCAAACCCAGTTGCAGGTGGTGTAACCATTGGTTCAGGTGTTGGTCCAAGCAAGATTGATAAGGTAGTTGGGGTATGTAAAGCTTATACTAGCCGTGTAGGTGACGGACCATTCCCAACGGAATTATTCGATGAAATTGGAGACCGCATTCGTGAAGTGGGGCATGAGTATGGTACAACTACAGGTCGTCCACGCCGTGTCGGTTGGTTTGACTCAGTCGTTATGCGCCATAGCCGTCGTGTATCAGGTATTACAAACCTTTCTTTAAATTCAATCGATGTTCTTTCAGGTCTTGAAACGGTAAAAATCTGTGTCGCCTATGATTTAGACGGACAACGGATTGACCACTATCCAGCAAGTCTAGAAGAACTCAAACGTTGCAAACCAATTTATGAAGAATTACCAGGTTGGTCTGAGGATATTACAGGGGCACGCAGCCTAGAAGAACTCCCAGAAAATGCACGGAACTATGTCCGTCGCGTCAGCGAACTCGTTGGCGTTCGCATCTCAACCTTCTCAGTCGGCCCAGGCCGCGAACAAACCAATATCTTGGAAAGCGTATGGGGCTAAAACAACCCTGACGGGTTGTTTTAGGTTGAAGATAGAAATTCGCGGAGGCGAATTTTCTTCTTAACAAGGTGCAGTGCACCTTTTTAGGTTGGAAATAAGGATTTGTGGTAACAAATCCTCCGCTTGATAAGGTCCGGGGGACTATTTCAATCGGGAGATAGGAACTACTGACAGGTAGTTTCAGAATGTAGACAAATCTCATAATTCAGAAAAACATTACAATGATATTTCATTTTCTGTAGTTTTAAGGTTAGAAAATTTGCGAGCGTAGCGAGCACAATACCGCCACCACCGCCGTGCTAAAAGTGGGAGTGAGACAGAAGTCGTGATTTCGTTGAAATCGATTATCCTCGCTCCTTTGTTTCTGGGATCGGGCTAAAATAATCCACTAGATTATTTTAGCCCGAAGGAAGTCGCTGATGTCCGAAAGCACATAAGGATGGTGGCAATAAAAAGACTTTTTCTTCAAGCTGGGATTTTGCATCATGCTCTTGACAATATAAAAAATAGAAGTTCATTTTTAAATGGACTTCTATTTTTCGTTATTCTTCTGTTCGTATGCCGTATTGATAAGGCACACCGAGGAGGTCGCGAAGAGTGGAGCTTTCATAGTCTTTATGGAAGAGGCCTCGTTTTTGAAGGATGGGTACGACTTGTTCGACAAAGGCACGCACGCCATCATGAGCTAAATCGGGTACAATGGAAAATCCGTCTGTTGCTCCTGCTTCAAACCATTCTTGCAAGAAGTCAGCTACATCTTTGGCAGTTCCGACAACGACTGGGTGGTAGTTGATGACTCCGTGTGCCAGTGTATCGACTGGAGAATAGCCTTCTTTTAGCACCGCTAAGGCACGTGGAGAACGAGGATCGTGTGGATTAGTCCGAGCGAGCTTTAACCAACTGTCAGGAAGAGGTTGATAGGGATCGATGCCTTGGAAATTCAAGCCGACCATGGCTCCGAGATAGGATAGACGATGTACTAATTCTTCCTTGTCAAATTCTAACACTCTTCTACGCCGAGCAAGTGCTTCTTCCTTACTATCTGCAATGGTAAACATAAAGCCTGTAAAGACATTGATGTCGTCTGCAGAACGCCCATGAGCGATGGCACTTTCTCTCAGTATATTTCGGTATTTACGAGATTCTTCAATAGTGAAAGGATTGGCATAGACACCAGAAGCAAATCGTCCTGCTAGCCGAATGCCTTCTGGACTAGGTCCTGCTTGGAAAATGGGTGGTTGTCCCTGTTCAGATGGTGGAATAGGAAGGGGACCCTTGGTCTGAATGTAGTCACCTTGGTAGTTAAGAGGTTTAATTCGCCCCATATCAGCAAATTGCCCAGCTTGTTTATCGTGGATGTAGGCTCCTTTTTCCCAAGAACCCCAAAGTCCTTGAACAGCTTCAATCATCTCGTGAGCTCTGCCA
Source organism: Streptococcus marmotae (assembly GCF_001623565.1). Classification (NCBI taxonomy): domain Bacteria; kingdom Bacillati; phylum Bacillota; class Bacilli; order Lactobacillales; family Streptococcaceae; genus Streptococcus; species Streptococcus marmotae. Next base: position 1,090,422 of record NZ_CP015196.1, read on the forward strand.
TAACGCTCCTGTGTAGATTTTAGCTGGGTTCCAAAATTCGCAGCTGTTGCCGGTGTAGAAGTGGTGACCGCATTCCAACCAACTCGTCCATGACTGATTACATCTAATGCTTTGAGGTGACGGGCAAGGTTATAGGGTTCGTTAAAGGTTGTTGAAAAGGTCCCGACTAGGCCGATATGCTTGGTTGCTCGAGCAACAGAAGTCATGGCAATCAGCGGATCCATGGAATGCATGGGCGTATCATGTGTCAAATCATTGACAAGAGCAGGAGTGTCTGCCATAAAGAGGGCATGGAGTTTGCCTTTTTCTGCTAACTGTGCCATTTCAATATAGAAATCCATGTCTGTATAGGCGTCTTCTTTGGCTTCTGGCAGACGCCATGTTTTAAACTCGCCGCCATAGCCAGATACCATTTGCAAGACAATTTTCATTTGTTTTTTCCTATTCATTATACTAACTCCTCAATTCCAGACATGAGCTTATCCATGATGACAGAAACAGGTTCAATCGTATCAATCATGGAAATTCCTAGTCCAAAGGAAGCAAATCCCTTGGTCAAATCCCCAAATAACATACCATCGCGCATTCCATTATAGGCGCCTTGCATCTCAAAAATTTCTTCCTCACTAGCACCAGCTTGACTCATTTCAAGCAGTTTATTGGGAATAGCGCCTGGTAAGGAGCGGTAGTAGGCTGGTACGGTACGATAGAGCAAGAGATCAGAAGCGTTTGCAGCCAAGGCTTGCTCTTTGATGTTTTGTGCGAGGATAGATTCTTCAGACATCATAAAGGCGGTTCCGACAAAGAGTCCTTCTGCTCCTAAAGCAAAGGCTGCTTTGGCAGTTCGTGCATCGGCAATACCACCGGCCGCCATGACTGGAACACGCCCTTTTGCGGCATCCACAATCATAGGAACAATTGAAAATGTGCCAATTGCCTTTTCAGGTACGGTTCCGCCTTCATCAAAACCAGTCGCAACGATAATATCTGCACCACCTTGAATGGCTTCTTCTGTATTTTCAACTGTTGGAGTGGCCGCTCGAAAGACAACCTTAATTCCTTTGTCGTGAAATCTCTTGGTCCATTCGGCCGAGAATTCTCCAACCATAACGGCAACCTCAACACCTTCTTCGGCCATTAAATCCATCATGGGTTGTGTAAAAATATCCTTCGAAGGATGACTTGGTGCGACATTGAGCCCGAGAGGTTTGTCTGTAATTTGACGGGCAATGCGAATTTCGCGACGCATATTTTCCACAGTTTCTTCCACCGTTGTTGCAGCGACGGTTTGTCCTGCACTAATCCCTAGAACACCTAGTCCGCCTGCTGCACTCACTGCACCAGCGTAGGCTCCATTCGTCAGCCACGCTAAAGGTCCTTGAATAATCGGTTTTTCAATTCCTAATATTTCAGTAACACGATTTGCCATTTGTCTTCTCGCTTTCTTTCTGTTATAGTTTATATAGTACATGTGTCATTTAAGGTAGTCAATTGACAATTTTTGCCAATCTGTCACTTAACAGACACAAAAGAAAGGATTGTCCTATTGAAACAAGATTTACGGTTCCAAAAAACGGAATTAGCTCTCCAAAAAGCCTTTTTAGACTTGCTCCAAACGAAAGACATCGCTAAAATTTCTGTCAAGGAAATCTGCGCAGTCGCCCAAGTATCGCGTAATGCCTTTTATCAACATTATGAAACCAAAGAGCATCTCTATGAGAATATGCTAAAAGAGATTTTGCTAGCGATTGAAGAGGCTTGTAAACCGCTTGCCAAAGACTTAGCCAGCATTTCGATAGCTGAACGTCGCTTGTTTTTGGATAATATTCTTCGGGCAGTTGAAGACCATCGCTTTGTCATTTATCAATTGTTGACCAGTCAGCCAGCTATCTTTTCTGCCGCCTTTCAAGAGATGCTCCTTTCTGCCAATCTGCAAGGTAGTAAAGAAGTTATTGCACCACCTCATATCTCTTATATTCATGTTTTCTCGGGAGGAGTTGCTGCCTTTGTCAATTATTGGCTCTTAGAAACGAGTTTTAGTTTGGAAGAAGCTCAAGAAACATTATTCAGTATTTTAGGACAAATGATGGTTGTTTCAGATTAAATGGCTATCGTTTGGCGAGAAAATTTGGCATGCTAACTTCAGAACTTGAGGGAGTATTTTAGTTTTGTTTAAGTTTGACGTATTATACTACTACCATCAAATAAGAACCTCCTAACTTTATTTGATAAGCACCTATATTTTTCATATTATTCTCCGTAATAGAAGTCACCCAATCCGGTGGCTTTTCTTTTATGGAATCTTTTGGTATAATGAAGTATATTTGAAAAGGAGTGATACTATGGGTCAATTATTATTTCCACTATTGATGGTGGCTATGCTAGGCTTTATGATTTTTTCTCAACGAAAACAACAAAAAAATCGTTTGGAAGCCTTGAGCCAAATTAAAAAAGGCGACGAGATTGTGACCATCGGTGGTTTGTATGGAATCGTGGATGAGATTAACGAGCAGAAAGTGGTATTGGATGTTGATGGTGTCTATTTGACATTTGAACGTTCAGCTATTCGTGGTCGTGTCAGCCAAGCAGTTGCTGTTGAAACAGTTGCTGAAGAAGCAGTTATAGAAGAAACAGCTGTGACAGAGGAATAATCGAACAATAAGGCATCTAAGGGTGCTTTTTTGTTTTGGTATAAGGTAATTCCAGTGTTTAACCACGTCAAACGCATGAAGAAACGCTTGCTTTCAGAAAACTAGATTCATCATGACAAAATCAATCAAAGTAGTACATTATATATGAGGTGACTACGCTTATTGATTTAAAAAGCTATCTTTTCAAAATTGATGTCAGGGCACAAAAGGATAAAGAGAAAGTTTTCATGCGTACAGCGTGGTTTATCTGACGATTTTGTTGACAACATCATTCGTATGTGGGATAATATAGGAGAAGATGAAATCGCACTAAGATTAGTGCTACACAAAGCCCCTAGACTGTTCCAGCAATCTAGGGGCTTTTGTTGTGGGTTAGAAGACACTAACTGTGATTACTTGCCGAAGTGGTCGTCTAACCAGCGAGCCACCAACCAGCTGACGATGGCGTCAACGGTTGCGGTAAGTAAAAATATGATGAAATCGCACATAAGCGGTACCTCCTTTGCTAAGGTGATATCGTTAGTGCCAACTGTATTATATCACGTTTGAAAAAGAAAGGAGTGAAGAATATAGGTGCACGACAGACGCATGAAGAAAATCATTCATTGAAAAAGTTGTGAAAACAGCAAAACACCTACTTTGATAACCTTATTTTAAAAAATTCGAAGGATTTTCGAGAAATTCTCTAGTTTTTCATCCTTTAACACTACATGAAAGTTTCGTTTTCAGCAATTGCGGGTCTTGGTTTTCAATATTTCAGAATGAAAAATCATATTTTAAAAATAATTTGGAAAAATTTTCTTCATGCGCTTGGCGTGGCTTAAATCCTAGCACTTTCGCATTTTTATCAAAATGTGGTATAATGAAATGATTATACTGTGAGGATGAAACATGTTCCGCTTTCCATTTAAGAAAAAAGAAACGATTGAAACAGCTATTCAGGTTCCTAAGCATATTGCCATTATCATGGATGGAAATGGTCGCTGGGCGAAAAAGCGACTGCAGCCACGTGTCATGGGGCATAAGGCAGGAATGGATGCTTTACAAAGAGTGACCAAATCGGCCTCTGATATGGGGGTCAAGGTCTTGACGGTCTATGCCTTTTCAACAGAGAATTGGACACGACCAGAAAAAGAAGTCAAATTCATTATGAACTTGCCCGTCGAATTTTATGATAAGTATGTACCTGATTTGCATGCCAATAACGTAAAAATCCAGATGATTGGCGATCAAGCACGCCTGCCTGAAGACACCAAAATAGCTCTTGAAAAAGCGATTCAAAAAACCAAGCATAATACAGGTTTGATTTTGAATTTTGCCTTGAACTACGGTGGCCGTGATGAATTGACCCATGCGGTAAAAGAAATTGCTCAAGCTGTGCTTGATACGAAATTTAATCCAGGTGATATCGATGAACGATTGATTTCTGGCTACCTCTATACCAATACTCTACCCTATACTTTACGCGATCCAGATTTAGTCATTCGGACGAGTGGTGAGCTACGCTTGAGTAATTTTTTACCTTGGCAAACAGCTTATAGTGAATTGTACTTTACAGATATAGCTTGGCCAGATTTTGATGAACGGGCGCTTCATGAAGCGATTAAAGAATACAACAGACGCCACAGACGTTTCGGTGGTATCTAAGAGGAGAAGATATGTCAAAGGATTTACAGAAACGAGTCATTTTCGGCGGAATTGCGCTAGCTATTTTTATTCCGTTTTTACTGAAAGGTGGAGTTCCTTTTCAATTGTTTACTGGTCTTCTAGCCATGATTGCAACTGCCGAGTTAATCAAAATGCATGGATTGTTGCCAAATTCGATTGAGGGCATACTTGCCATGTTGGGTAGTCTTGTCTTGACCTTGCCGTTAGAAAATTATATCCCCTTTCTACCAACAGACGGGAACTATGCAGCCTATGCCATTGTGGTTTTCTGTCTATTAGGAACGACGGTCTTGAATATCGATTACTATTCGTATGCAGAAGTTACCTTTCCGATTGCCTCTAGTTTCTATGTTGGAATTGGGTTTCATCATCTGATATTGGCTCGCATGGATAGTCTTGAAAAGGTCTTGTTTGCCTTATTTATCGTCTGGGCGACAGATATTGGAGCCTATTTGATTGGTAGTCAGATGGGAAGGCGCAAGCTCATGCCAAAAGTCTCGCCAAATAAAACAGTAGAAGGCAGTCTTGGTGGTATTGCTTCTGCGGTGATTGTCGCCATGATTTTCATTTTGGTGAACAAGACAGTAACAGCGGGCTACTCATTTGTAGCGATGCTATTTTTAGTCATCTTATTTTCTATCTCTGCTCAGTTTGGAGATTTAGTAGAAAGTGCGATAAAACGTCGATTTGGGGTCAAGGATTCTGGGAGAGTCATTCCGGGTCATGGTGGTATTTTAGATCGGTTTGATAGTTTGATTTTTGTCTTTCCGATCATGCACTTTTTTGGATTATTCTAAGGAGAAATAATGAAGGGAATTTTAGCATTTATTTTTATCTTTGGTGTGATTGTTGTTGTCCATGAATTTGGCCACTTCTATTTTGCCAAGAAGTCAGGGATTCTCGTACGGGAATTTGCAATTGGAATGGGACCGAAAATCTTTTCCCATATTGGAGCAGACGGCACGGCTTATACCATTCGCATCTTGCCCTTGGGAGGCTACGTCCGCATGGCCGGCTGGGGTGAAGACAAGACAGAAATAAAGACAGGGACCCCTGTTTCGCTCACTGTCAACGCAGAAGGAGTGGTGACCCGTATCAATCTGTCCAACAAGCTCTTAGACGATACTAGTCTTCCCATGAATGTGACCTTCTATGATTTTGAAGAAAAACTTACCATAACAGGTTTAGTCTTAGAAGAGAGTAAGACATTTCCAGTAGATCATGATGCGACCATTATTGAGGAAGACGGTACAGAAGTGCGCATTGCGCCACTTGATGTTCAGTATCAAAATGCCTCTGTCTGGGGGCGATTAATCACTAATTTTGCAGGTCCGATGAATAATTTCATCTTAGGATTTGTTGCCTTTGTCCTCTTTTTCTTCCTACAAGGGGGAGTGCCAGATGGTACGAGTAATCAGGTGACAGTGACAGAAGGTGGTGCCATTCAGCAGGCTGGTGTTGTTACAGGCGATCAAATTCTTGCCATTAATGGTGAAAAGGTGAGTGATTATGATGAAATTGCTCGTGCTATCGCTAAGGCGAGTCAAGATGCCAAATCAGCGCCGACTCTAACAGTAGAACTCAGTCATGAGGGAGAGAAAAAAACGCTTGATGTCACGACAAAAGAGCAAGATGGTCGGTATTATCTTGGTATTTCACCGATTTTAAAGACAGGTTTTGTTGATAAAGTAATCGGTGGATTCAAGGAAACACTTTCAACTAGTTTATTGATTGTGAAGGCTTTAAAAAATATTATTTCCCAATTTGATTTGAATAAATTAGGTGGACCAGTTGCTATCTACCAAATCAGCTCACAAGCAGCAGATAGTGGCTGGGGTGATGTTTTACGCTTGCTGGCCATGCTATCCATTAACTTAGGAATCTTTAACTTGATTCCGATTCCTGCCCTTGATGGTGGAAAAATTGTCATCAATATCATTGAAGCGATTCGTAGAAAGCCCCTCAAACAAGAAACAGAGTCCTATATTACTCTGGCTGGTGTTGCAGTGATGGTGATTCTTATGATTGCAGTGACTTGGAATGATATTTTACGTGTCTTTTTCTAAAAGATAAAATGTAAGGAGAGAAAAACAATATGAAACAATCAAAAATGATTATCCCAACCTTGCGGGAAATGCCTTCTGATGCGCAGGTGATTAGCCATGCTTTAATGGTACGTGCAGGCTATGTTCGTCAGGTATCGGCAGGGATTTACAGTTATTTACCACTAGCTAATCGTGTGATTGAAAAAGCTAAAAACATCATGCGTCAAGAATTTGACAAGATTGGTGCGGTAGAATTTTTAGCCCCAGCCCTTTTATCAGCTGACATCTGGCGTGAATCAGGTCGTTATGATACGTATGGTGATGACCTTTACAAGTTAAAAAATCGCGAGGGTTCAGATTTTATTTTGGGTCCTACTCATGAGGAAACGGTGACCTTGTTGGCCCGCGATGCGGTGCAATCTTATAAGCAGTTGCCCTTGAATATCTATCAAATTCAGCCTAAGTACCGTGATGAAAAACGCCCACGTAATGGTCTGCTTCGTGGCCGTGAATTTATCATGAAAGATGGTTACAGCTTCCATGCAAGCTATGATAGTTTGGATCAGACTTATGATGATTATAAGTCTGCTTATGAAGCTATTTTTACTCGTGCAGGGTTAGAATTTAAGGCAATCATTGGTGATGGTGGTGCCATGGGTGGTAAGGATAGCCAAGAATTTATGGCTATTACTCCAGACCGTACAGATCTTGACCGCTGGGTGGTATTGGATAAGTCTGTGGCTTCTTTTGATGAGATTCCTGAAGAAGTTCTAGCGGCAATCAAGGAAGAATTAGCAGCTTGGTTGGTATCAGGAGAAGATACGATTGTGTATTCGAGTGATTCAGGCTACGCCGCCAATCTCGAAATGGCAACGAGTGAATACAAGCCCCGTCATGTCGTTGTAGCCGAAGAAGAATTGGTCAAGGTTGCAACACCTGATAGTAAAACCATTGATGAAGTGGCTGCCTTCTTAAATCTTCCAGAAGAACAAACCATTAAAACCATGCTCTTTATGGCAGATGGTGAACCGGTTGTCGCTTTGCTGGTTGGCAATGACCAAGTCAATGATGTCAAATTAAAAAATCACTTAGGAGCGGATTTCTTTGATGTCGCAACGCCAGAACAAGCTGTTGAAATCTTTGGAGCATCATTTGGTTCATTGGGACCAGTAGGCCTTCCTGAAACGGTGAAAATTATTGCGGATCGTAAGGTCGAAGGCTTGAAAAATGCGGTAGTTGGTGCCAATGAAGATGGCTTCCATTATACAGGTGCCAATGCGGGTCGTGACTATCAAGTTAGTGAATATGTAGATATTCGTGAGGTGAAAGAAGGCGAACCTTCACCAGATGGAAAAGGATTCTTGCAGTTTGCTCGTGGAATTGAAATCGGCCATATCTTTAAATTGGGAACGCGCTATTCAGACAGCATGAACGCAACAATTTTAGATGAAAATGGTCGTGCAGTACCAATCATTATGGGTTGCTATGGTATCGGAGTTAGCCGCCTCTTGTCAGCTGTCTTAGAACAGCATGCTCGTTTGTTTGTCAATAAAACACCAAAAGGAGAATACCGCTTTGCTTGGGGCATTAACTTCCCGAAAGAATTAGCACCATTTGATGTGCACTTGATTCCGGTAAATGTCAAAGATGAAGCAGCAATGAGCTTGACACAATCAATTGAGGACAGTTTGGTAGCAGCTGGTTATGAAGTTTTAACGGACGACCGCAATGAGCGTGTCGGTGTGAAATTTTCAGATAGTGACTTGATTGGTTTGCCAATTCGTGTAACAGTTGGTAAAAAAGCAGTAGAAGGCATTATTGAAGTGAAAATCAAGGGAACAGGTGATACGGTCGAAATTCATGTGAATCAATTACTGGAAACCCTCCAAATCTTAGCAAATAAGTAAGAAGTTGCTAGGATAGAAAGGCTCTGATTTAACAGAGTATTATATGCAATATTGTAAAAAGACTTAAAACAGCGGTTTTAAGTCTTTTATGCTGTAGCTCGTTGTATTCGTGACGAACTTTTATAAACTGTAAAATCAGTGGATGATATCAGAGTTGGACAGCTGTCAAATGTTATTTGTTTATCTGTAGCTCTGCCAACTGTTCTAAAATAGCATCAAGGGGAGCACCTGCTTGCAAGAGGGCTGCTGCGGTGTAGCTTCCTTCGACAATAGGAACAGACTGGATCCGGATATCTTTATCAGAGAAATCTGCAACCATTTCCATGTTCATGCGAGCACTGCCTAGATCAAAGAAGGCAAGAATGGTGTCTGCTGGATTATTTGCGACAGTCTCTTCTACTCGGGAAAATTCCGTTCCGATACTGCCGTCCTCTAGCCCACCACAATAGGTCAGTGGGACATCTTTTGCGACTTCGGAGATTAAATCAACAACTCCTTGGGCAAGATGACGAGAGTGCGAGACAAGGACAATACCAATTTGTGTCATACCAGTCCAGCCTCCACCAATGCTTCAAAAAGAAGACCCGAAGAGTAGGAACCAGGATCGATATGTCCCACAGAACGCTCCCCAACGTAAGAAGCCCGTCCCTTTGTAGCCTGTAAGTCCTTGGTGCTGTCAACGGCTGTGCGAATGGAATCAAGGCTGAGTGTCCCAGCTCTTATATCGGAAATGACTGAAGTCCATACATCAACCATGGTTTTTTCACCGACTTCCGCCTTTCCTCGCTTCTGAATCATATCAAGTCCAGCTTGAAGGCTATCAGGGAGAGAGGCATTCGCTTGTGCACTCTTGGTTAGTCCCATGAAAGCTGAGCCGTAAAGTGGTCCAGAAGCCCCACCGACTTTACTGAGCAGTTGCATGGACACCACTTTAAAGATTTGATCGGAACTAGCAAATTCCTTTCCCTCTAACTCTTCCATGACCGCTGCCATGCCTCGTGCCATATTGCCACCGTGGTCGCCGTCTCCAATCGGTGTATCTAACTCGCTCAACAAGTCTTTATTTTCTTGGATTTTTTGGGCAAATAACTGCATCCATTTGAATACTGCTTGTGTCTCCATTCTTTCCTCCTTTACCAAGCTGGGGTTTCAACTGCTGCTTCTAAAGCCTCCAACCAGCTACTATCTTCTAATTGAATGAGGGTGAGGGATAGCCCTGCCATATCGATTGATGTCATATAGTTTCCAATCTTATGGTAGACGACTTCAATTTGCTTACTCTCTAAGAGTTGTGCGACATCGTTGGCAAAAACATACTGTTCCATGAGTGGTGTAGCCCCGAGACCATTAATCAGAAGCCCGTATTTCTCGCCTGCTGTAGCTTCAAAATCTTGGAGTAATTTAGCAACTAATTCTTCGGCCAATTCTTTAGACGGTTGGAGTTTTTCTTTCTTATAGCCCGGTTCACCGTGGATACCGACACCATATTCAAATTCATCTTCTTCTAGGACAAAACCTGGTTTTCCAACTTCAGGGACAGTAGCTCCGGAAAGGGCTAGTCCAATGGTTTTAATCTGAGGAACAAGTTTATCTGCCAACTCTTTGATTTCAGCGAGGGATTTTCCTATTTCTGCAGCATGACCCAGAATCTTATGGACTAAAATCGTACCAGCAACACCGCGACGACCTTGTGTATAGAGGCTGTTTTCGACTGCAATATCATCATCAACGACGACACTTGCAACTTCAATGCCTTCCATTTCAGCCAATTCCTGTGCCATTTCAAAGTTCATGATGTCACCAGAATAGTTTTTGATGACCATAAAGACGCCTGCCCCTTCGTCAGCTGCCTTGATAGCTTCTAAGATCTGATCTGGCGTTGGCGAAGTAAAGACAGCTCCACAGACAGCAGCTGATAGCATTCCGCGTCCAACAAATCCTGCGTGAGACGGCTCGTGACCAGAGCCTCCACCTGAGATGAGCCCAACTTTTCCACGTTTTTCAGCTTTCCGAACGATGACGTCATAGCCGTCTAAGCGGTCAACCAATTGCCCATGCATAAAGACAAGGCCTTGAAGCATTTCATCGACAATGTGCTCTGGCTGATTGATAATTTTTTTCATGAGTATTCCTCCTAATGAATATAAGTCATAAGAAGAGATTAGCCCTAGGAAGGTGGATGTTCGAAAGAGGCAATCTATTTCTATGATGACAGTGATGATTACGCTTACAGTATACTGGATTTTAAGGAAAAAAGAAAGGGACAAAATAGGCTGTCTGTCCCTTTGGATTTTTGGAAAAATATGGTAAGGTAGAGATAGAATGACTGGAGGATGTTGATAGAGTATCAATCTGTTTTTCGGTTGAATGGAAGGGTAAGAAAAGAGTAAGGCATGGGAACATCTCTGATTACAAAGAAGCGGATTGCAAAGGCCTTTAAACAGCAACTGGCCCAAAAGAGCTTTGACAAACTATCGGTTGTGGATATTATGCAGGAAGCCAACATGCGGCGCCAGACCTTTTATAATTATTTTTTGGATAAGTATGAACTGCTGGATTGGATTTTTGAAACGGAGTTACAGGAGCAGGTCACCGATAATCTCAACTATATCAGTGGCTTGACCCTACTCGATGAATTGCTTTACTATATTGAACGAAATCAGTCCTTCTATGTTCAGCTGTTTGAAATCAAAGGCCAAAATGCTTTTGTTGCTTACTTGGACGGCTATTGTCAGATTTTACTAGAGAAGATTCTTCGAGAGGTGCAAAGTCAGGAGCGTGTGGACCTAGAGGACAACTATGTGCAATTCTTAGTTTCGTATCATGCGGGGGCCCTGCTCTCCTTGATTGAGCAGGGAATTCGACAGTGTCCATGTAGACTTTGTGAGCACTATCCGTATTTGGTGCAAGTGGTCACAAGGTCCGTTAGAGAAGGAAAGGGGAAGTAAATGGTTGCCATTATCAATCAAGCTCATCACGTTATTTCTCAATATATAGATGGTTTCTTGCTAACTCATCCCGAACTTGAGCGGTTAGATCAAGAGCCTATTATTGCTTTGAGGGAGCAAGAAAAGACTTGTGTTCCTTTGATTTCGGGTGGTGGTGCTGGTCATGAACCCATGCATCTAGGCTTTGTAGGTCAAGGGATGCTGACAGCGGCAGTTTATGGCGAAGTTTTTATTCCACCAACTGCTGATCAAATCTTACGTGCGATTCGGCATGTGCATCAAGGAAGCGGCGTTTTTGTTATCGTTAAAAATTTCGAAGCAGATCTACTATCTTTTCAAACGGCTATTCATCAAGCGCGTCAAGAAGGCATTCCAGTTAAGTACATTGTGTCCCACGATGATATTTCTGTTGACACCAAAAAGAATTTTCAAAAGCGACATAGGGGACTAGCAGGAACCATTTTACTGCATAAGATTGTAGGGGCAGCGGCCCAGTCGGGCTTGTCCTTAGATGATTTAGAACAGCTGGCTTTAGCCTTGTCAACAGAGATTGCGACCATTGGTTTTGCAAGGAAATCAGCACGTTTTCCTCAAGCAGTACACCCTTTATTTGAGCTAGAAGAAGGGCAGATTTCCTATGGTATCGGTATTCATGGTGAAGAAGGCTATCGGACGGTTCCCTTTGAATCATCAGAGCAATTGGCCAATGAAATTGTCAACAAGTTAAAACTGCGTTTCCGTTGGCAGGAGGGGGAAGAGTTTATCCTCTTAGTGAATAATTTAGGGACGATTTCTGAGTTAGAACAAGGTGTCTTTCTGAATGATATTTGCCAATTATTGGATTTGGAAGGTTTGCGGCTTCCCTTTATCAAGGCAGGACGGTTTGCGACCAGTTTAGACATGGCAGGGCTGTCTGTCACCCTTTGCCGTGTCAAAGACCCTGTCTGGCTTACATATTTACAGGAAAAAACCACCGCACCAGCTTGGTAGGTCACTAAAAAGTCAAAGTAGTAGAACAGATAATGAACGCTATCCTATAAATTTAGAGCAAAGAACCGAATAATGCTTAATTTTTTTAAGAAAGCATTATTCGGTTTTTATCAAAAGACTTTTTCAGTAGGCTTCCAGTTTGATTGAGTGGACAGAAAGGTTGAGTGTGAGACTCGTACTCAACAAAAATCAAAGTTAGCCTCTTGGTTGTCTAAAAATTGCGTAACAGTTACCATCACCTACTACGCAATAAAAATCTAACTTTTGGGGCACATCAACCAAGTAGTTATTTTTGAAATTAAATGAGTATCAGCTTTTTCGAAACAGGTAATGATGGGTGTGTCTGTAGTAAGAATTGTCCCTAGAGACGATCGTTTTGGAAGTGTATAATCAAGAAAGGCATCGCTAAGCATACAAAATCTTATGCCAAAGAGAGTCTTTCATAAGCTCATTCTTATCCTGCTTCAATGAAGATTTCGCCTTTCAGAGTTCTATGAAAATGAAGGTGGGTAGATTAGTAGATTCTCCTAATTCGTTAGAGTGAATAAGCTGATTACGAACCTTCTTCCGTCCCTAAACTGCCTTCATCGCATGGAAGATTAGTAGCAAAACTTAGAAGAAGTTTGAGACATTGGCCTATCTTTTTCGTAATAGTTCTATAAAATAGGGAATTATAAAAAAGCAAGGAAATATGATGAGCATTTTCATTGACAAGACATTTCATTACATGATAAACTATCTTTTGAAAGCGCTATCAAAAATTATTTGTTTAGGAGACTTATATGCAAGAAAAATCTGTTTCGCAAAAAACAGGAATTCTCATGTTTTATACCCTGTTGATTGCTTATATTACTTTTGCGGCCAGTTGGGTCGGCGGATCCAATCTTGGAGCCCAGATTGTTCGGACTTATTTTGGAGATAAGGGGGTTGACCCGACGATTTCTGAAATGGTGAATTATACCATTACCGTTGCACGGGTGATTGCCAACTTCTTGGCAGCTGCCGTTCTAGTCAAATGCGGCATCAAGCGTGCCGCTCAAATCGCCATCGGTTTACTGTGTTTTGCCTTAGTAGCTGTTTGGATGCCAAATTATTGGCTCTATATCATTGCTCGAATGATTATGGCGCTCGGTGGCTCCATGATTATGGTGTATATGAATCCTATTGTGGTGCGCTTTGTTGCTCAAGAAAATAAGATTTTTTATTCTTCTCTCATCACTGCAAGTTATAATATTGGGGCCTTTGTCATTGCTATTGCTTTTGTCCTCTGGTCAGATACCCTTCAAGCAGATTGGCGCATTACACTTAGTGCTGTTTCCTTAGTGGCCATTATCACCTTCATCATTTGGCTCATCAAAGCCAAAGATTTTGAAACCTCTGGAAGCAATCAGCAGACACCAGCCCAAGCGTATTCCTACGGGATGGCAATGAAAGATTCATTTGTTTGGCGTTTTGCTATTGGTTTTAGCGCCTTCTTGATTCTCTATGTCATGTCGCTTAACAGCATTCCGGGTCAATTAGCCAAGGAATTCCCAGACTTTTTCGTGCCTGGCTATATGATTTGTGCTATTTCTGGAGGGGGCATCATGGGAACCTTGGTTCGCCTGAAACGTCCCGTCAATCGAGAACGAAAACCCTACTTAGTCCAATTAGGCATTGCGGCAACTCTTGCCATGGCTGCAGGAATTGCTAGTGTTGCTCTTTTGAAATTAGCCTTTCTTGGCTATCTATTCTTCTTTATCTGTGGTTTTCTCATTTTCTACCAATATGCTGTTTATCTCAATATTCCACATGAGCTTCCTAATATGAATCCTCAAAAAGCAACTCTCATGTTTGGAATTATTTGGGGCATTACCTACGGACTTTATACGATTTTAAATTATATTTGGAGCTTTATTTATGGGCATATCGGCTACTGGCCATCCAATCTCTTTTACCTACTTGTACCAGTCATCTACCTTATCATGATTATGACGCTACCAGAAACGTATAAAAAGAAATAAACTTTTCTCCTGTTAGGGGAATGAGAAACACATCAAAGGAAGCTAGGCAAAAACTCAATTTTTGACCTTTCTCTTAAAAACTGAACAATATAAAATGGCTTAGAATCAACGTTTCTTGACAACGTTAATCTAAGCCATTTACTCTTTTTTAGACTTTTTGCCCAGCCTCTTTTCATATTCTCTTACTCTGCTTATCCAGCTGATACTCAATCAAGATCAAAGTTAGCACTTTGGGATACTTTCTTAGATAGTGCAGACGCAAGCAACCTTGTATTTCCGACCTCCAACAGTCCTGGGCTGTTGAAACAATCTTGATCCTAGGGTCTCAAAAATGCCGTGACTAGCAACTACTTTGCTGTTGCTAGTCATTCCACTATTTCGAATGTACCCTTTAGATCACTTCGTTTAATCCATTTTCTTAGAGAGTAGATAGTTATGAGACGAAATAGCTATTTTTGATTTTCATTGAGTATGAAAACTCTTGCTTACCAGAATGAAGAAAATAGCTGGAGTGGTTGGTAGATGGTTCTAAGTCTAGAATTGTCACCTTCTACTTTAGAACAATCAAAAACTGATTAGGGAGCAAAACTGAAGGTAGAACTAGAGGCCAGCAAGGCGAGCTAGAAATACCAGATTTTCATTTTTGACGAGTGTTAGGTGAACAATTTTTCTGACGAAAATGGTATTAGGTCTTCTCGAGTTTAGACATTTTTGTGGCTTCTGATTCTGAATGAGCGTCAGCTCAGCAAGGTAAGGTAACAACGGAAGAAGTAGATCTTATACTCGTCAAAAATCAAAGTCTGATGTCGTTGCCTCACCTTGCTTCAACAGTCCGAGGGACTGTTGAAGGTTGGAAATAAGGATTATGTCATAATCCTCAGCTAACATTAGTCAGAACTAGTGGCACAGTGGAGACGAGCCAAGCTCGTTCGATTTTCAGCCTTCCATAATTCTCAATTGTGGAATAATCAGATTTTGATTTTTATAGAGTATTAAACGTGTATCAGCCAGTTCCCGCTGGAAAATATTCCCTCGAGGACTCATTCGTATCTTTATTTGTCACCCGTTGCCAAGGTGAACGAGGGACAGAGAAGTAGACTTCATGTCTTTGAAACGTCTTGAGACTGGAAGAAAGGAATAGCTAAGTTACAAAAGCTTATTTGAAGTGAATGAAAAACTGGTATGCGTCGGAAGTGGCCTTCTTTTGCATTGGAATGAGTATCACGCTTCTTCTGTCCAGTAGTAGCTGTGAAAGAAGATTCGAAAAAAGGAACAACTTATGGTAAAATAGAGGGACTAGAAAGACAAGGGATGACAGAATGACAGATACCTTTCAATTGCTATTGAATCAAATTGGTCTACCGCTTGAGTTGAAAGAGTCAAGTGCCTTTTCAGGTGCCAAGATTGAGCAGGTCTTGGTGCATAAAAAGAGCAAGGTCTGGGACTTTACCTTTCGATTTGCCCAGCCCCTGCCCTTATCTCACTATCAATTGTTTAAGGCCAAGCTTCTTAATGAATTTCAAAAAACAGGCAATCAGGCTCGTTTTCGCTTGGTCACCAATCAAGAAAGTTTGGATCCAGCCTTAGTGCAGGATTACTACCAAGAAGCCTTTACTGAGGAGTTGTGTCAAAGTGCGGGATTTCGCTCAATTTTTCAGTCCTTGCCTGTCGAGTTTCGTGACGGTGTCTTGTGGATAAAAGGTCCAGCTTCTGTAGATACCCCGCATTTTAGAAAAAATCATTTACCGAATTTGGTAGAGCAATTCGCTCGATTTGGCTTTGGGAAATTGGCGGTTGACATTCAAGTGTGCGAGGAAATGACCAAGGCCCAAGTCGAGGAATTTCATGCTCAGAATGAAGAACTCCTTCAAAAAGCGAGTCAGGAAACGTTAGAAGCCATGGAGCAACTAGCTAAAATGGCACCTCCACCAGAAGCCAGTCCCCAACCGAGTTTTCAAGATTTTAAAAAGCAGGCACCGCGTAAGGTCAGTCTTGACAAGTCAGAGATTACACCGATGATTGAGATTGATACGGAGGAAAATCGTATCGTCTTTGAAGGTCTAGTCTTTGATGTGGAACAGCGAACAACGCGGACAGGGCGGGTCATCATCAATTTTAAGATGACAGATTATACTTCTTCTTTTTCTATGCAAAAATGGGCCAAAAATGAAGAAGAAGCGCAGAAATTTGATATGGTGAAAAAGGGCAATTGGCTTCGTGTTCGAGGCAATATCGAAACCAATAATTTTACGCGTGACCTGACCATGAATGTTCAGGAAATTCAAGAAGTTAAGCGTGATATCCGTAAGGATTTGATGCCAGATGATCAAAAGCGAATTGAGTTTCATGCCCATACCAATATGTCAACCATGGATGCCCTTCCTCCAGTTGAGGACTTGATTGCGCGTGCTGCTAAGTGGGGGCATAAGGCCATTGCGATTACCGATCATGGGAATGTTCAGTCCTTCCCTCATGGGTATCATGCAGCTCGTAAGGCAGGTATCAAGGCTCTCTTTGGTATGGAAGCCAATATCGTAGAAGATCGTGTCCCTATCGTCTACAATGAAGCAGAGCTGTCCTTGTCTGATGCGACCTACGTAGTGTTTGACGTGGAAACGACTGGTCTTTCTGCGGTCTACAATAGCCTGATTCAGATAGCGGCTTCTAAGATGCACAAGGGAAATGTCATCGCTGAATTTGATGAATTTATCAATCCCGGTCATCCATTGAGTCAATTTACGACAGATTTAACAGGGATTACCGATGAACATGTCAGAAACAGTAAGCCACTAGAACAGGTCTTGCAGGAATTTCAAGCCTTTTGTGAGGGCTCTGTACTGGTTGCCCACAATGCGACCTTTGACGTTGGCTTTATGGATGTCAATTACGAGCGAGCAGGTTTGCCCACTATTAGCCAGCCTGTCATT
This sequence comes from Streptococcus marmotae, assembly GCF_001623565.1. Classification (NCBI taxonomy): domain Bacteria; kingdom Bacillati; phylum Bacillota; class Bacilli; order Lactobacillales; family Streptococcaceae; genus Streptococcus; species Streptococcus marmotae. The sequence continues at coordinate 1,107,561 of NZ_CP015196.1, forward strand.
GATACCTTGGAGTTTGCCCGCAATCTCTATCCAGAATACAAACGGCATGGTCTAGGTCCTTTGACCAAGCGCTTTGGCGTGGCACTCGAACACCACCACATGGCCAATTACGATGCGGAGGCAACGGGTCGCCTGCTCTTTATCTTCTTAAAAGATGCTCTTGAAAAACATGGTATCAGCCAATTAAGTCAGTTAAATACGGAATTGATTGCGGAAGATTCCTATAAAAAAGCCCGTGTTAAACATGCGACAATTTATGTGACCAATCAAGTCGGCTTAAAAAACATCTTCAAGCTCGTATCCCTCTCCAATACCAAGTATTTTGAAGGCGTACCACGGATTCCGAGGACGGTCTTAAATGAACACCGTGAGGGCTTGCTACTGGGAACTGCTTGTCAAGAGGGCGAAGTTTTTGATGAATTGCTATCAAAAGGAATCGATGAAGCCGTTAAGGTAGCTAGTTACTATGATTTCATTGAAGTGATGCCCCCTGCCCTCTATGAACCGATGATTGCTAAGGAACAATTCAAGGACATGGCAGAAATAGAAGCTGTCATTCAAAAACTCATCGAAGTTGGTCGTAGGGCAAATCTGCCTGTTCTTGCAACAGGAAATGTCCACTATATTGATCCAGAAGAAGAGATTTACCGTGAGATTATCGTGCGTTCCTTGGGGCAAGGAGCCATGATTAACCGGACTATTGGTCATGGAGAAAATGCCCAACCGGCTCCTCTACCAAAAGCTCATTTCCGCACGACAAATGAAATGTTGGATGAATTTGCCTTTTTAGGTGAAGAGTTGGCGCGCGAAATCGTCATTACCAATCCCAATGCTATGCTTGAGCGTTTTGAAGAGGTTGAAGTGGTCAAAAAAGACCTCTATACTCCTTATTTGGAAAAGGCTGAGGAACGAGTAGCGGAATTAACCTATCAAAAAGCCTTTGAAATCTATGGCAATCCCTTGCCAGATATTATTGACTTGCGGATTGAAAAAGAATTAACGTCTATCTTGGGAAATGGCTTTGCCGTGATTTACCTCGCTTCTCAGATGTTAGTAAGACGGTCGAATGACCGAGGTTATCTGGTCGGTTCACGGGGGTCTGTTGGTTCTAGCTTTGTAGCAACCATGATTGGTATTACCGAGGTCAATCCTATGCCCCCTCACTATGTCTGTCCAAACTGTCAGCATAGCGAATTTATCACAGATGGTTCCTACGGTTCTGGTTTTGATATGCCAGACAAGGACTGTCCTGAGTGTGGGCAACGGTATGCCAAAGATGGGCAGGATATTCCCTTTGAAACTTTCTTAGGATTTGACGGAGATAAGGTACCCGATATTGACTTGAACTTCTCAGGAGATGACCAGCCAGATGCCCACTTGGATGTTCGAGATATTTTCGGTGATCAATACGCCTTTCGAGCGGGAACGGTTGGTACCGTTGCGGCAAAAACTGCCTACGGTTATGTGCGCGGGTATGAGCGAGATTATGGCAAATTTTACCGCGATGTAGAAGTGGAACGCTTGGCTGCGGGCGCTGCTGGGGTCAAACGGACAACCGGTCAGCACCCAGGAGGAATCGTTGTTATTCCAAATTATATGGATGTCTATGATTTTACCCCTGTTCAATATCCAGCAGATGACTTGACCGCAAGCTGGCAGACAACCCACTTTAACTTCCATGATATTGATGAAAACGTCTTGAAGCTCGATGTACTGGGACACGATGACCCAACCATGATTCGGAAACTTCAAGACCTGTCAGGAATTGATCCGCAAACTATTCCGGCAGATGACAAGGGAGTGATGGCCCTCTTTTCTGGAACGGAAGTGTTAGGGGTAACACCAGAACAAATTGGCACGCCGACTGGTATGCTAGGGATTCCTGAATTTGGGACCAACTTTGTTCGTGGTATGGTGGAAGAAACGCATCCGACAACCTTTTCAGAACTCTTGCAATTATCTGGTCTATCACATGGAACAGACGTATGGCTAGGAAATGCCCAAGATTTGATTAAGTCTGGTATTGCAGATCTATCAACCGTTATCGGTTGTCGGGACGACATCATGGTCTACCTTATGCATGCGGGACTTCCTCCGAAAATGGCCTTTAACATTATGGAGCGGGTGCGTAAGGGAGCCTGGCTCAAAATTTCCGAGGAAGAGCGCAATGGCTATATCCAAGCCATGAAAGATAACAATGTCCCAGATTGGTACATTGAATCTTGTGGAAAAATCAAGTACATGTTCCCCAAAGCCCATGCGGCAGCCTATGTTATGATGGCGCTTCGTGTTGCCTACTTTAAGGTGCATCATCCGATCTATTATTACTGTGCTTATTTTTCGATTCGGGCTAAGGCCTTTGATCTTGCTACCATGTCTGGTGGTTTAGACCGAGTCAAGGCAAAAATGGAAGAAATCACCATCAAGAAGAAAAACAATGAAGCAAGTAACGTAGAACAAGACCTCTTTACTACGCTTGAAATTGTCAATGAAATGTTGGAGCGTGGCTTCAAATTTGGGAAATTAGACTTGTACCGTTCTGATGCGACTGAATTCCAAATCGAAGGCGATACCTTGATACCGCCCTTTGTTGCCATGGATGGTCTCGGAGAAAGTGTTGCTCGTCAAGTCGTTAAGGCGCGTGAGGAGGGAGAATTTCTCTCCAAAACCGAGTTACGCAAACGTGGAGGCCTTTCTGCGACCCTTGTTGACAAACTGGATGAAATGGGCATCCTAGGCAATATGCCAGAAGATAACCAGTTGAGTTTGTTTGATGACTTGTTTTAAGTAGTGAAAAACCATTTTGGGAAAGGCCCAAAATGGTTTTTGTATGCTTGTTTTGTAATGGAAAATGCTGAATAGTTGAGGAAAACTATTGCTTGACAAGCATTAGTTTCCAATCAGTTGATGTGTTTTAAGAAAATCTTTTGCGACCTGGCTAGGGGATTTTCCTTCAACATTGACTTGGTAGTTCATGTCTTGCATTTCTTCTTCTGTGATGGTACCAGCCAGCTGATTGAGAATTCCTTCTAGTTGTGGATATTTTTTTAGTGTTTCTTGGCGGATGAGGGGTGCTCCCTGATAAGGAGGGAAGAGCTGCTGGTCATCCTTGAGTGTCTTGAGATGATATTCTTGCAGTTCACTATCTGTCGAATAGGCATCAATCAGTTGAACATTGCCGTTGTCAATGGCCTTGTAACGAAGTGCAGGCTCGAGTGTTTTCACTTGGAGATGGAGCTTGTAACGGTCTTTCAAGCCATTTCCTCCGTCTTCACGATCGTTAAACTCCAAGCTAAAGCCGGCGGTAGCAGTCGATTGAACTTTTGCGAGGTCGGAAATCGTTTCAAGTCCATGTTCCTTGGCATAGTCTTCTTTGACTGCAAGAGCATAGGTGTTTTGATAGCGCATAGGCTTGAGATAGACTAGCTTGTCTTGTTCAAAAATACCTTTTCGTGCTGCTTGGTAGACTTCTTCTGGATTGTTGGAGATGCTCGGTGGCTGTTTCAGTAAGGTGGAAGTGACGGTTCCTGTAAATTCTGGATAAAGATCGATTTGGCCAGTTTTCAAGGCTTCATAGACAAAGGTAGTTTTACCAAAGTTGGGTTTCACTTCGACGGTAATATCTGTCTGGTCTTCAATCAATTCCTTGTACATATTGAGCAAAATTTCAGGTTCAGATCCTAATTTCCCAGCAATGACAATCTTATCCTGCATCATCATAGACATCGGAAGAAGAGACAGGGAGCTAATGCCTAGTAGGGCTACAAAGGAGATGAAAATGGTCTTGAGACTGCGTTTTTCAACTAAGCCAATCAAGAAATGAAAGAGGAGGGCAAGCAGGGCTGAGCTAATGGCTCCGATGAGAATGAGGGTACTATTGTTGCGATCAATCCCCAATAAGATGAAAGAACCTAATCCCCCTGCTCCAATCAGAGCAGCCAGAGTCGCTGTTCCGATAATGAGAACGGTCGCTGTCCGAATGCCAGATAGAATGACAGGGGCCGCTAAGGCGATTTCGAATTTTTTTAATTTTTCCCAACGATTCATCCCAAAGGCTGTAGCAGCTTCTTGGAGAGATGGATCAATCTCCTGGAGTCCTGTGATGGTATTTTGCAGAATAGGAAAAATAGCATAGACAATCAGGGTCAAAATGGCAGGAACTTTGCCAATCCCAAAGATGGGGATGAGTAGGCCTAAAATGGCTAGTGAGGGAATGGTCTGCAAGACACCTGTAAATTGTAGGAGAAGATTGGCCACATGTTCACGTTTTGAAACGAGAATAGCCAGTGGAATAGCGATTAAAATCGCAGATGCCACTGCCACAAAGGAGATTTGCAAATGCTCCCCGAGAGCCAACAACCAGTCTTCTTTTCGGTCTAAAAATGTTTGAATCAACTCGTTCATCATCGCCTCCTATACCTGAAAGAAGTCAGCCACAAACTGAGTAGCAGGAGCTGCTTGAATTCGCTCAGGTGTGTCGAGCTGTAGAATGCTTCCCTGATCCATAATGGCAATTCGATCGCCTAATTTAATCGCTTCTGTCATATCATGGGTCACAAAAATCATGGTCATCTGAAATTCATGCTGAATTTTCTTGACCAAGTCTTGCAATTGTTCCCGTGAAATCGGATCAAGGGCGCTAAAGGGTTCATCGAGAAGCAAAACTTTAGGGCGAGCAATAATGGCTCGTAAAATACCAATTCGCTGCTGTTCTCCACCAGAAAGTTCGCTGGGCATACGGTGGAGATACTCTGCAGGAGGAAGTCCGACTAAGTCGAGTAATTCCTTGGTTCGGATGTCGATGTCTTTTTTAGACCATTTTTTCATCTCAGGGATAAGGGCAATGTTTTCAGCCACTGAAAGATTTGGGAAAAGAGCGATTTGTTGTAAGACATAGCCAGTTGATAGGCGTAATTCTCGTAAATCATACTCTTTGAGACGCTTGCCGTCCAAGTAAATATCGCCTTCGTCTGGCTCAATCAAGCGGTTGAACATTTTCAGTGTTGTTGTTTTTCCACTACCACTTGCGCCGACCAAGACAAAGAATTCTCCATCGAAAATGGTGAAGGCCTGGTCTTTTAAGACATACTTGCCCTTAAATTGTTTGCTGACCTGTCTAAATTCAATCATGAGATACCTGACTTTCTTGCTAGAATAGGAATGCTGTTCACATAAATGGTTGCTATTATCACAGAATCTTAGTAGAGGTAGAGTAAGATGAAATGCCTGCCTATAATAGCTAAGTTTTTTCTTAACTAGTATAGCGCAGGGCGGAAAGATATTCAAAAATCCTGTTTGAAACATAGAAAAAACATAGATGGTAGTCGAAAATATCGCCAGATAATAAAATATGATACAATAGAAAGTAGCTTATTAAAAGGAGAATCGTATGGTATTACCAAATTTTAAAGAAAACTTGGCCAAATATGCTAAGTTACTTGTTTCAACTGGCATCAACGTGCAACCTGGTCATACAGTTGCCTTGACTATTAGTGTCGATCAAGCTGAATTAGCGCGGTTGATTGTCAAAGAAGCCTATGCCAAAGGGGCTATTGAAGTCCTTGTCAACTGGCAAGATGATGTGATTTTGCGTGAGCGCTATGTGAATGTACCAATTGAGCGCTTAGAAACAATTTCTGAGCAACGGATTGCGGAGATGAACTACATTTTGGATCACAAGGCTAGCCGTTTGGTCGTCTTGTCTGACGATCCAGGTGCTTTAGATGGTGTGGATCCAGAGAAGCTATCTCGTGCGACACGCGCAGCAAGCATTGCCTTAAATTCAATGCGTCAAGCAACTCAGGCTAACAAAATTAGCTGGACCTTGGGGGCGGCAGCAGGTCTAGAATGGGCGAAAAAAGTCTTTCCAGATGCTACAAGTGATGAGGAAGCTGTGGACTTGTTGTGGGATCAAATCTTTAAAACCTGTCGTGTTTATGCCGATGATCCGGTAGCTGCATGGAAAGAGCATGAAGAACGTCTTGTTGCCAAAGCAGCGATTTTGAATAAAGAACAATTTGTCAAACTCCACTATACTGCACCAGGAACAGATTTGACACTTGGTATGCCGAAGAACCACTTGTGGGAAGCGGCAGGCTCTATCAATGCTCAGGGCGAACACTTTATTGCCAATATGCCGACAGAAGAAGTCTTTACAGCTCCTGACTACCGTGTAGCAGATGGCTATGTGACCTCAACCAAACCACTCAGCTATAATGGAAATATCATTGAAGGCATCAAAGTAACCTTTAAAGATGGTGAAATTGTCGATATTACAGCTGAAAAAGGTGACGAAGTCATGAAGAAATTAGTCTTTGATAATGCGGGTGCTCGTGGTCTCGGTGAAGTGGCCCTTGTACCAGATCAAAGTCCAATCTCTCAATCAGGTGTAACCTTCTTTAATACCCTCTTTGATGAAAATGCTTCAAACCACTTGGCAATTGGTCAAGCCTATGCCTTTAGTATCGAAGGTGGTGTTGACATGACCAATGAGGAATTAGAAGCTGCAGGTCTTAACCGTTCAGATGTCCATGTGGACTTCATGATTGGTTCAAACAAGATGAACATTGACGGGATTCGTGAAGACGGAACAGCTGTGCCAATCTTCCGCAACGGTGAGTGGGCGATTTAACTGCAACAATAGAAAGTAGGTTGTAGACATGATTGGAAGTTTACTGGTTGGCTTTATCGTAGCGATGATTGCTGCAGCAATTACCAACCGTGGTGAAAAAATGGGCTGTATTGGAAAGATTCTTTTGGGGCTTGCCGGTGCCTGGGTTGGTCAACTCCTCTTTGGAGATTGGGGACCCCAAATCGCAGATACAGCGATTATTCCCTCCGTCTTAGGAGCCGTTATTCTCCTAGCTATTTTTTGGGAGCGAGGAAGTTAAGTAAAAGAGGCTGGGCAAAAACTAGCTGCTCATATATAAAAAACGAGCCATTCCAATTAGGAGTTGCTCGTTTTCCATTTCATGCTTTATAATTATAATAACCACAAAACAACTAGAAAGGCATGAAAATGTATAAACAGTATAACACAAATCAGCTTAGTTTGGAATTAAATATCGCTTGGGACTTACCTGCTACACATGAGGTACGTCTGATTAGTCAGTTTGTGGATACTATTCCTCAATCCGTTCTCCTAGAAGAAACTTCCCACACAGGTCGTCCTGCCTTTCATCCAGCTATGTTGCTCAAAATGACCCTGTTCGCCTATGCTCGCCAAGTTTTCTCTGGTAGAAAAATTGTCCAAATGAATGAGGAAGTCATTCCTATGAAATGGCTGAGTCAGGATACCTACGTCTGTTATCGAACCATAAATAGTTTTCGGGCCTCTACACACGCCAACCAGCTTATCAAAACTGCTTTCATCTACTTTACTCTCCTCCTCAGAGAGAATGGATTGATTGAAGATAAAGCTCTCTTCATCGACGGGACTAAGGTAGAAGCTGATGCCAACAAGTATTCTTTCACGTGGAAAAAGGCCGTTGAGCGCTATGAAGAGGCCTTGAATGGGAACATTTCTGCCCTCTATGACAAGCTAGTCCAAGAAGGGGTGAATACTGCCTTGTCCAAGGAAGAATGTCTCACTAGCGAAGGACTAAACCAACTCCTACAAGAGACCGAACAAGTACTAGATGAGTTGGAAAATGCTATCTCACAAGAGCCTAAAGTCATTAAAAAGGTGGATCGGCCAACAGACAGAAACGAAGAAGAATTAAGAAACTCAAGAGAAAGTTGAAAGAGGATTTTCTTGTTCGGAAACAAAAGTACGAACGAGATAAACAGATTTTACAAGAGCGAAATTCCTATTCTAAAACAGATCCTGATGCGACGTTTATGAGGATGAAAGAGGATCATATGAGGAATGGTCAGCTCAAACCTGGTTACAACCTTCAACTTGGTACGAATAGCCAGTTTGCCTTAGCTTACGGATTGTATCCGAATCCAACTGACACTCGTACACTCAAACCTTTTCTTCAATCCATCCAAACCTTAGAACTCTTTCAACACATTGTTGCGGATGCAGGTTATGGTAGTGAAGAAAATTACAGCTTTATCGTTGATGTTCTGGAGAAAACGCCTCTAATTCCCTACGGAATATATCAGAATGAGCAGAAGAAAAGCTACAAGAAGAGTGATGCCAATCCTGAAAACTGGACTTACTTAGAAGATTCTGACCAGTGGATAAAACCAGATGGAGTTGTCTACTCGTTTAAGAATTATTCACGAAGAACGGAAAAGTATGGATTTGAGAAAGATGGTAAGATTTACGAAGCTGATCCTGTATAAACTAGTGAAGAGTTAGACCAATTAGCACGGACAGAGAAAGGAAACCTCAAACAAATTCAGTATAATCCTACGTGGAACTATTTCAAGAACTTAGTCAAAGAGGAATTGACAAGTAAAGAGGGAGCCCGCATTTATGCCAAACGCAAGGTGGATGCCGAACCTGTATTTGGTAGGATGAAGGGTGTTTTTGGCGTGCGCAGAGTGCATGTCAGAGGTCAAAAAGTGGTTGAAACTGAGATAGGATTCCTCCTAATGAGCATGAATCTCACGAAATTGGCTAACACTTAACAAAAATCAAATTCTGATGTATAATAGTCCTATGAACGCTACACAAGAACAAATCACAGAACTCAAATCAGCTCTCAAGGCTAAACACCTCTCTGCCTATCACAAACGGATTCAAGCGGTCTATTTACGCTCTCAAAAGTTGACCTACAAGGCCATTTCTGACTTAATCGGTTTATCTCATGATACGATTTGGCGTTTGGTGAAAAAATATGAACAAGAAGGCCTCTCTGCCCTTACCCATGATGCACGAGGGGGGCGTCATCGTTCTTATCTTACTTACGAAGAAGAAAAAGCATTCTTAGAAGAACAGTTTGTTAGCAGTGCTTCAGGACAATTTGTCACTATTGCAGAAATGCACGAGGTTTACCAAACTAAAATTGGGAAACAAACGACGCGAGAAAGGTTTTATGCACTGTTGAAGCGTCACGGTTGGCGCAAAGTAACACCAAGACCTGAACACCCTAAAAAGGCAGATGCCAAAACAATTTTGGCGTCTAAAAATAAAATCTACCTTCAAGAAGACGAGAAAGCGCTTTAAGAATAGTAGACGTTACCAGAAGGTCAGACTCATGTATCAAGATGAAGCAGGATTCGGACGGATTAGTAAAATTGGGAAGTCTTGGGTGCCAAAAGGAGTACGACCTCATGTTCACAGCCACTATATTAGAGAATATCGCTACTGCTATGGAGCTGTCGATGCCCATACGGGGGAATCTTTCTTTATCATTGCTGGGGGATGTAACACCGATTGGATGAATGAATTTTTAAGACAACTGTCCCAAGCCTACCCTAATGACTATATCTTACTCGTGATGGATAACGCCGTATGGCATAAATCACGGACGTTAGAGAAACCTACCAACATTTGCTTTGAGTTCATTCCACCTTATACGCCTGAGATGAATCCCATTGAACAAGTCTGGGCTGAGATTCGTAAGAGAGGTTTCAAGAATAAGGCCTTTAAGACGCTAGACGATGCCATTAACAAGCTGCAAGAGGTGATTCAATGTCTGCATTGGTCTGTGTTAAAACCCATTGTTCATAGAAATTGGCTCTTTTCAGATTTTGATGTTAAATGAGTATAAGAAAGTAGTCCAATATAATAGAGACAAAAATAAAGGCTCTATAATATCTGTAGTGGGTACGCCCGCCACAGAGATTATGGAGCCTTTTTCAGTGTAGAAAAAAAGTTCCATATGACCTATAATGAAAAGCGACAAAACTATCATTTAGAAAGACTCATATGGAACAACTAAATCTTATCACAAATTTTCTCAAAATGAAAGACAAAAATATCACTATCACTAATGAATGCGACATGGGAACACACTTAGAACTCCACGGTCACTTGGATTACACAGCCCCTAAATGCCCTTCCTGCAAGGGACAAATGGCTAAGTACGACTTCCAGAAAGCCTCTAAAATCCCCTACTTAGAAACTGCTGGCTACCCGCTACTTATCCGCCTTCGAAAGCGTCGTTTCAAGTGCAAAGACTGTGGGAAAATAGCGGTCGCTGAAACTCCTATTGTTAAGAAGAACCATCAAATCTCTGTCGCTGTCAACCAGAAAATCGCACAATTACTCATCGAAAAGCAAGCAATGACACATATCGCACACAGACTCTCCATTTCTACATCTACAGTTATTCGAAAACTCAATGAGTTTAAATTTGAAACGGATTGGGATAAGCTTCCAGAAGTCATGTCCTGGGATGAGTATGCCTTCAAGAAAGGGAAAATGAGCTTTATCGCTCAAGATTTTGACACAAATAACATCATCGCTATCCTTGATGGAAGAACGCAAGCAACCATCCGAAATCACTTTCTGAGATACCCTAGAAAGGTCAGAAACCGCGTTAAAATCATCACTATGGACATGTTTAGCCCTTACTATCAACTAGCCAAACAACTTTTTCCTCATGCTAAAATCGTGCTGGATCGCTTCCACGTTGTGCAACATCTCAGCCGTGCTATGAACCGTGTCCGTACCCAAATCATGAATGCTTTTGACCGCAAATCGCATGAATACAAGACGCTCAAACGCTACTGGAAACTGGTACAACAAGATAGCCGTAAACTCAGTGACAAGCGGTTTTATCGCCCTACTTTTCGCATGCATTTGACCAATAAGGAAATCTTAGACAAGCTCCTATCCTACTCAGATGAGTTACGACAACATTATGAACTCTATCAACTTCTTTTATTCCATTTCCAAGAGAAAAACTCAGATCATTTCTTTGACCTAATTGAGCAAGAAATAGCCACTGTTAACCCTATTTTCCAGACGGTATTTAAGACGTTTCTAAAGGATAAGGACAAGGTTTTAAACGCCTTGGAATTGCCTTATTCCAACGCTAAATTGGAAGCTACCAATAATCTTATCAAAGTCATCAAGCGTAATGCCTTTGGATTTCGGAACTTTGAAAACTTCAAAAAGCGGATTTTGATTGCCATCAATATCAAAAAAGAGAAGACCAACTTGGTCCTCTCTAGATGTTAGCTGACATCTACCCACTACAGTTGACAAAGAGCCAAAATAAAAACACAAATAGTTCGGCTGGATTTCATCAAAATCAGCTTGAATCTATATGTGTTTTTTATTTACTGGCTAGTTTTTGCCCAGCCTCTTTCTCGCTTTCTTATTGCTTGGTCAAGACAACTTTATCGTTAAAGTCAACCTCGCTGATATCTTCAATGGTTAATTGATTTCCTTCTAAGAAGTAACGTTCGACATCATCACCGATGGTAATGCGTTGGTTGGTTGGGTCAATCGTAACGTTTTTGATTTCTTGTTCTCCATCAGGTTCTACCTGTGTCCAAGTTCCAGTCGTACCTGTGATGACAAGGGTCACTTGATCTTCTTCGTCATTTCCCTTGTAGGTACCGTCCAAATTGCTTGTTTGAGCAGGTGTGCTTGCTGCAGTAGAAGCAGTGGTAGAACTACTAGCTGTCGCAGATGATTGGGAAGTCATGGCTTCTGAGCTAGGAGTCGTTGAACTAGCTGGAGTAGCTTGATTGGTTGGCCTTGAGCAAGCTACAAGGACAAGTCCAAGAGCGGTTACAGTTGCAAATGAAAATAATTTTGTAAGATTCATGAGTATCTTCCTTTCAGTTTATCGTTTTATTATACTGATTCCGCATGAGTTCGGCAAGATTTTTGCTTATAAGAAACCAGATACACAATGAACTGGGACTTCTACAACCCGAAACTCCGCAGTTTTAACTTGGACTTTTCCGTGGTAAAACTCGGTCAAGCTATCGATGATATTCTGAGTATTTTCTTTATCGACAAAAATCATGGTTTGAATATCTGCTAAGAATGCCGTATCGTATTCTTCTAAATCATGAGTTGCACGCCAGTTGGCAAATTCTTGATACTGAGAATAACTCATTGTAATAGCAATCCCTTGCTGTTCCTTAACTACGACCATACCAATTTCGGCTAGACCATGTGCAACAGCCCCTGCATAAGCACGAATTAATCCGCCAGCCCCCAGCTTAACACCTCCAAAATAGCGTGTTACAACGGCTACTACATTAGTCAAGTGATTATTTTCCAAAACGGTTAGCATAGGAACACCAGCAGTTCCAGAGGGTTCACCGTCATCAGATGAGCGTTTGATTTCCATCTGTTCTCCCAAGATAAAAGCAGAGCAGTTATGGGTGGCGCGGTAATGTTCTTTTTTGATGTAGTTAATAAAATCACGAGCTTCATCTTCTGTTTTTACTCTTTTCAAATGGCAAATAAATCGTGATTTTTTGATTTCTTCTTCTGTCAGACCGTCAGCAGTAATAGTACGATATTCTTTCATAACATGATTGTACTAAGTTTTTGTAAAGATGACAAGTTTTCGGATGCAATTTACGAATAAATCAGTATGACAGATATGACAAATTACTATGGGAGATTGTTTACCCACCATCAATTGACGGAAACAGAGCGACTGCAAGCTAAAACGATACCAAGCCAAACACCGCATTATACGTGTTTTCGCTGTGCAACTCTATTTGAAGAAAAGCACTGCTTGCCAAATGGAGCTCTGTACTGTCGAGAATGTATACTATTGGGACGTGTACGGACAGATGAAGATTTGTACTATTTTCCTCAGCAACCATTTCCTTCTCAACGCTCTCTCAAGTGGGAAGGTGAATTAACCACTTGGCAGCAAGAAATTTCAGATGGACTACGACAGAATTTCAAAGAAAGAAAAGCTACTTTAGTACATGCAGTAACAGGAGCTGGAAAGACAGAGATGATTTACCAGCTGGTTGCTGATGTGATTGATGGAGGTGGCGCAGTTTGCTTGGCCAGTCCGCGGATTGACGTTTGTATCGAATTGTATAAGAGGTTGCAGAAAGATTTTGCCTGTCCAATTAGCCTCTTACATGGGACCTCGGAGCCATATTTTCGGACACCTTTAGTTATTGCGACCACACATCAATTGCTCAAATTTTATCGAGCTTTTGATTTGATTTTGATTGATGAAGTGGATGCTTTTCCCTATGTCGACAATCCTATGCTGTATCGTGCAGTAGAAAATGCCGTTAAAGCAGATGGAGTAATCATGTTTTTGACGGCAACTTCGACAGATGAATTAGAGAAAAAAGTTCAATCAGGAACCCTTCATCGTCTGCGTTTACCACGGCGGTTTCATGGTAACCCACTAGTTGTTCCACAAAAGACGTGGCTGTCACAGTTTGAAGCACAGCTAAAAAAGAAAAAGATAACTCCAAAATTACTTAGTAAGATAGCAGAGCAACGAAAAACAGGATACCCACTGCTGATTTTTTTGCCTGAGATTCGTATGGGACAATCTTTTGCCCAGTTGCTGGAAAAGGATTTCCAAGATCAAGGGATTGGCTTTGTGTCCAGTCAGACAGATAATCGATTGGAAATCGTTGAGCAATTTCGACGCCGGGAAATCGGGATTCTTGTCACAACAACCATCTTAGAACGAGGAGTGACCTTTCCTTGTGTAGATGTGTTTGTTGTACAAGCTAACCACGCTCTCTACACCTCTTCTTCGCTCATTCAGATTGCTGGAAGGGTAGGGCGCAGTATGGAGAGACCAACAGGAGATTTGCTCTTTTTTCACGATGGAAGCAACCGTGCGATTGAAAAAGCTATTCGGGAAATTCGACTAATGAACAAGGAGGCGGGATATGACAGTGTGCCTACTGTGCCAGCAAGCTCTTAAAAAGCGCATCCTCTTTTCGGATCTCCTTCTTTTAAGGAGGGAACAAGAAGGTATCTGTAGCGATTGCCAGGAAAAATTTTCGCCTATATCGGAAATTCATTGTCCGACCTGTTTCAAAGAAGGAGAAGAAGCAAGCTGTACGGATTGTCTTTATTGGTCCAATAAAGGCTTAGAGGTCAGCCATGAAAGTCTGTATCGCTATAATGAGCAAATGGCAGACTACATTAGTCGATATAAATTTATTGGAGATTACCTGCTTCGAACAGTCTTTGCAACAGAACTGCGGAATTATTTTAAAAATAAGACCGATTATACCTTGGTCCCTATCCCAATTAGTGAGAAGAGAATGACAGAAAGGGGCTTTAATCAAGTAACGGGCCTGCTCAGTGCTGCGGGTGTATCGTTTGTTGAGCTTCTTCAAAAAGAAGATACAAAGAAGCAGTCAGAAAAAAATCGGGCAGAACGTTTGGCGTCAAAGCAATCTTTTTCAATTCTGGCTAACGTAGACGTTCCTGAAAAAATTATCCTCATTGATGATATTTACACAACAGGTGCGACCATACAGCTGGCAAAGCAAATCCTAATGAAAAATGGTGCGAAAGCCGTCACGAGTTTTTCACTAGCTCGTTAGCAAACGCTTGCAAAAAAAACTAAATATGGTATAATAGTAATGAACAAAAGCGAAAGCTTAGAAAGAGGTACTTACTATGATTAAATTTAGCGTTCGTGGAGAGAACATTGAAGTAACAGAAGCGCTCCGTAGCTATGTCGAAGAAAAAGTAGCAAAGATTGAAAAATACTTCCATGCAGACCAAGAGTTAAATGCAAAAGTAAATCTAAAAGTTTATCGCGATAAACGCTCAAAAGTTGAGGTGACCATTCCGTTAGGGTCAATTACACTTCGTGCAGAAGATATTTCTCAAGACATGTATGGGTCAATTGATTTGGTAGTGGATAAGATTGAACGTCAAATTCGCCGCAACAAAACAAAGATTGAAAAGAAAAATCGCCAAAAAGTATCAACTAGTCAATTGTTTACAGATGAGTTAGTTGAGCAAGTGGAAGAAGAAGTAAAAGTTGTCCGTACAAAACAAGTCGATTTGAAGCCAATGGATCTGGAAGAAGCCATCTTACAACTAGAATTGTTGGGACATGATTTCTTCATCTACACAGATGCCAAAGATAGCACAACAAATGTTATTTACAAGCGTGAAGATGGTGGACTTGGCCTCCTAGAAGTAAAATAATAAAAAATTATCTGCAATTTATTTGCAGATAATTTTTTGTCTCGATATTACAATTTTTCATTGACATAGCGGACAAAGTAGTTCCACCAGGATGCGGGCCAAGATGCAGGTGCGACATCGTCTTCGGCTAGTAAGTCGATGCTGGGTTGTTGCTGCACATATCCGTGACCGATGAGGTCAGAGTCTGTGAGCGTCAATGTTCCCACTACCGTTTTCTTTTCAATAGGAGCATTCCAAACTGTGTCGAGCCCGTTCGTCTCGGCCATGACTTCATTCTTGTTCCGCACTCGTTTCACAACGACAAAGTCGTCAGCTGCTACGGCAGAAATGGTGGCTTTTTTTCCGTTGAAAATAGTAATCTGGCTATCGTGATAGGGTTTTCCAGCTTCAACCAGCGTTAATGGTTTAAAATATTGATAAGAATAGTTTAGAAGATTAGTCGTTTCTGTGAAGCGTTTTTCGGGATAAGTCTCGCCTTCAGTCGTGTGTAAGACGACAGTAATCACACGCATGTCATTTTCCACGCTCGTAGCGACCATTGAGGTACCGGAAGCTGTTTTTAATCCATCTAGCCCCTCTCGTTCGTAGCTATTTCCTTTTAACATCCAGTTTGTCCCGTAGTAGAGGGTACCATTCATCTTGAAGGATGGCTTAGATGTAATCGAAAGAATTTGTGGATAGTCAAGAACAAGTCGGCGAGCGATGATGGCGACATCGAGGGCTGAGAGCAAATTTTCTGCATCGTCTTTTGTGCCAGGATAGCGATTGTCACCTAGTAGGTCATTGGTTAAACCAGTAGCGTTCACCAATGTCGCATCTGAAATACCCCAAGAAGCTACTTTTTCCTTCATCTTATCAACAAAAGCTGCTTCGTTCCCTGCCACTTTTTCTGCAAGTGCAATTGTGGCGCTGTTGGCAGATGCGATAAGAGAGGCCTCTAGCAGTTCTTTTACAGTATAAGAACGCGCATCAAGTGGGAGATTGGTCACAGGGGAAGTGACAGTCAGGTTATAAGCGTAGTCTGAAATCGTCACAGGGGTAGCCATATCCATCTTTCCTTCTTCAATAGCTTCATAGACTAGATAAGCTGTTAGGAGATTGGTGATGGACGCAATACTGGTGGGAGTAGTCGCATCTTGCTCGTAAAGGATTTTTCCTGTAGTTGCCTCAATGGCAATCGAGTGTTTGGCTTCTGTCCGGTATTGCTCGAGAGCAGCTACAGAAAGTGGGGGAGTTAAACTGAACAGCACTAATAGACTGATCAGCAAGAGTCGTTTCATCATTACAATACACCTCTCGATAGTTATCAGTATCATTATATCATATAAAATGGAGGAGAATAGAAACTATGCCGTATCTAGTAAGAAAAAGCCAACCTCCCCTATTGTTTGTGCATCAGCATTTTTACAAAAGAATAGGCTGACTGCGACATATTTTCTGCCGGGAAACGGATTTTTTTTCCAGCAATATGCCATTCAAAAACAAAAGTCATTTCAGGTAGTTGGTATGAATGAGATGAAATCTCACGTGAAAATAGTCTGAAAATAATGAAAATTGGTTCTTTTGCAAAATTTTCTGACAAAGTTCTTTTTTTCTGACAAAATTATGATATAATATCTCTCATAGACGTAAAAAGTCTTTAGAATTAAACAAAACAGAGGTGTTTTATGAAAAAGTCGACTAAAATGCTCGCTCTTGCAGGTGTGACATTGTTATCAGTTGCAACACTTGCGGCTTGTGGTTCAAAAAGCTCATCTAGCAAGGAAGCTGCTAAAACAAACCTATCATTTCCAACAGAAGTGACTCATGATGGTACTGCGATTAAAGGCGGACAATTGAACTATGCTATTGTATCTCCAGCAGCAGCTACGGGTTTGTTGATTGATGAATTGGCAGATAATGCGCTTGACCTTGCCTTTGCTGGTATGGTCGATGAGAGCATGTTTGGCTACGATGGCAACCGTAAGCTCAACGATTCAGGTCTTGCAAAGGTAGATTTTGATGTTGAAGCAAAGAAATTGACCGTTAGCTTGACTGGTAAAGACTACAAGTGGTCTGATGGGGAGCCATTTACAATCGACGACTATATCTTCACCATTGAAAAGATGGCTGATAAAGATTATGAAGGTGTCCGTTTTGATGACTCGTATACAAACATCGTCGGAATGGACGAATTTGTAGCTGGAAAAGCAGACAAAATTTCAGGTATTGAAAAGGTTGATGATTACACTGCTGTTCTTACTGTAAAAGAAATGAACCCTTCTATGCAGTATGCAGGTGGTACTGTGCCACACTTTGTCATGCCAAAACACATCTATAAAGATATTGCAGTAAAAGACTGGGCGACAAGCGAATACTCACGTACAGCTAAAACAGTTGGTTTGGGTAAATTTAAAATCAAAGACATTGTCAATGGTGAATCGATCACTTATGTACCAAATGAATACTATTTCAAGGGCAAACCAAAAGTTGATACATTAAAAGTGGACATTGTTTCACCAGATACCATTGTATCAGAAATGAAAGCGGGTCATTATGACCTTGCGGAAATGCCTGAAGATCAGTTTGATTCTTATAAGGATTTGAAAAACCTCACACTTGTCGGAGAAGTTTCTAGTTCTTATGAATACCTATCATTTAACTTTGGTACCTATGACAAAGAAGCTAAGAAGAGTGTTCCAAACCCAAATGCTAAGATGAATGATGTGAAATTGCGTCAAGCGATGGGCTATGCTCTTGATACCAAGACAGCAGGAGAAAAACTTTACAACGGTTTGTATCACCCAGCAAACTCTCTTCTCATCTCATTCTTTGGTGATTTACACGATTCAGAATTAGAAGGCTACACATACAATCCAGAAAAAGCAAAACAATTACTTGATGAAGCTGGCTACAAAGACGTAGATGGAGACGGTATCCGTGAAGGTAAGGATGGTAAACCATTTAAGATTAGCCTTGCAGCGCGTAAACGGACAGAAACCAATGAAGCGCTTGTAGAGCAGTACATCGCTTGGTGGAAAGAAGTCGGATTAAACGTTGAGCTTTATACAGGACGTACAATCGAGTTGAACTCATTCTACGAGATGGTTAAAGCAAATGATGCCAATATCGACGCTTACCTCGGAGGATTTGGTACTGGTTATGATCCACTTCCTAAAGTATGGGGACCAACGAATGCATTCAACATGTCTCGTTATGTATCAGATGAAAATACAAAACTACTCGAAGCAATGGCTTCAGTTGAATCGTTCGACGAGAAGAAAAATCTTGAAAACTACAAGAAATGGCAAGAAAATGCCTTCAAGGAAGCATTTGCAATCCCATTGTTTGAATCAGAAACCATTACTGCGGTTAACAAACGTGTGAAATACTACGATACTTATAAAGGTTCAGATACTAAATCAGCACTTGAACAAATTGAGTTGACTGCTGATAAAGGTATCGCTGAGTAAGACAGTGTACGGACAATCTCTCGTGACGAATGGAATGGGTTACGGATAGATGTTGAAAAGGCCAACTCAGTTGGCTTTTTCAAATTATCGATGTAAAAAATCGTAACATGGCATGAGATGATTTTGCTATTTAGAAAGAATTTTCGAGTACCCATCCGCTGAAATAGTTGGCAGAGGAGGGGGATTTATGATAAAATAGTATAAATATTCTATTTTTAGTGAGAGACAGCTTGGCTGATGACGAAGGAGGAAAAGCGTGACAAATGCAAAACCGCTTTTAGAGATTAAGGACCTACACGTCGGTTTCCGTATTGGCGATGAATTTTATGATGCCGTTGATGGTGTGTCAATTAATCTACAAAAAAATGAAATTTTAGCAATTGTAGGAGAATCTGGTTGTGGAAAATCCACGTTAGCAACCACTATTATGGGACTTCACAATCCATTGAATACAAAGATTGAGGGACAAATTCAATACCAAGATACAGAACTGGTTGGAATGAGCGAGGCGGATTATAACAAGATTCGTGGAAATGATATCGGAATGATTTTCCAAGATCCATTGGCTTCCTTAAATCCATTGATGACCATTGGTGCCCAAATTGATGAAGCCTTGTACTACCATACGGATATGAACGCAGAACAGCGGACAGCTCGTGTCTTGGAACTACTGGAACAAGTAGGAATTCCAAATCCAAAACGAACTTTTAAGCAGTATCCACACGAACTATCAGGCGGAATGCGTCAACGGATTGTGATTGCGATTGCCTTGTCATGTAAACCGCCGATTATTATTGCAGATGAGCCAACGACTGCCTTAGATGTGACGATTCAAGCACAAATTTTGGATTTGTTAAATGAAATCCAAGCAGAAACTGGTTCAGGAATTATCTTAATCACACACGATTTGGGTGTCGTAGCAGAGACCGCAGACCGTGTAGCGGTTATGTACGGTGGACAATTCGTAGAAGTTGCGCCAGTTGAAGAATTATTTACTAATCCAAAACATCCTTATACACGCTCATTGCTGAAGTCAAATCCACAATCGAGTGATGAGGGGGGCGACCTGCACGTTATTGACGGGACAGTTCCTCCATTGACGAAAATGCCTCGTACTGGTTGTCGATTTGCATCGCGTATTCCTTGGATTAGTTCAGAAGCTCATGAAGAAAATCCAACAATGCATGAAGTAGGACCAAACCACTTTGTTCGTTGTACTTGCCATGAGACATTCTATTTTGAGGAGGAAGCGAACTAATGGGATTTATTGAAGTAAAAGATTTAAAAGTTCATTACCCTATCCGTAGTGGCTTCTTTAACCGTGTAACAGACCATGTTTACGCAGTGGATGGTGTAAACCTTGAATTTGAAGAAGGAAAAACCTACGGACTTGTAGGAGAATCTGGTTCAGGGAAATCAACAATCGGGAAGACGATTATTGGTTTGGAGCGTTCAACTGCTGGGCAGATTATTTATGAAGGCCAAGATGTGACCAATAAACCGCGTCGTAAAAAAGGAAACTTTAACCGCGATGTCCAAATGATTTTCCAAGATTCTCTCTCTAGTTTCAACCCGAAAAAACGGATTTTGGATATCATTGCCGAGCCTATTCGCAACTTTGATCGCTTGTCACCAGATGAAGAAAAGAAGAGAGTTCTTCAATTGTTGGATACGATTGGGTTAACAGAAGAAGCACTGGTAAAATATCCGCATGAATTTTCAGGTGGACAACGTCAACGGATTGGTGTTGCACGTGCCTTGGCAAGTAATCCTCGGTTGATTATTGCAGATGAACCGGTATCTGCCTTGGACTTGTCTGTGCAAGCGCAAGTGTTGAACTATATGAAACGCATTCAAGACGAGTACAAGTTGAGCTATCTGTTTATTTCGCATGACCTCGGAGTTGTTCAACACATGTGTGATGAGCTCTATATTATGTATCGTGGACGTTTTGTAGAGACTGGAAATAAAGAGGACATTTATAACAATCCACAGCATATCTATACCAAACGCCTATTATCTGCTATTCCAAGTATCGATCCACTCAATCGCAAGGAGAATAAGCAACGCCGTTTAGCGTCAGAAGCAGAATATCAGGAAAAACAAAGTATTTTCTACGATGAAAATGGTCGTGTGTTTGATTTGACAAATTTCTCAGCAACTCATCGTGTTGCTTTGCCAGCTGCGAAAGGAGGTAACTAAGCATGTGGAAAACAATATTACGGCGCTTACTACTCATGGTGCCTCAAATTATCATTCTTAGTGTCATTGCCTTCGCCTTTGCTAAGTTGATGCCGGGAGATCCATTTACAGGTCAGATTGACCCAAGTATTGACCCAGAAGCAATCGAACGATTGCGCATCCAGTACGGTTACTATGATCCAATTCACATCCAATATTTCAGATGGGTTGGCAATGTCTTACATGGAGATTTTGGTCAAAGTGTTTTCTTTAAACAACCAGTTATGACCATTATCGGCCAACGTCTAAGTAATACAATCTGGCTATCCCTTTTAACAATGGTGCTTACCTATTTGATTGCTTTACCACTTGGTATGATTGCGGGACGTTATCAAAATTCTGTAGCAGATAAGGTTATCAATGTCTACAATTTCTTGACTTTTTCAACACCAACATTTATCTTTGCTATTCTTCTATTATGGTTGTTTGGTTTTTCACTTGGCTGGTTCCCAACGCGTGGAACAGTAGCTTCTGGTTTGACAGGTTTGGGAGCTATCATTAGTCGTTTGCACCACATGATCTTGCCTGCCTTGACATTAGCCATTCTATCAACAACGAGTACGATTCAGTATCTCAGAACGGGTATCATTGATGCGAAAAACCAAGATTATGTTCGTACAGCTCGTGCCAAAGGTGTACCAGAAAAAGTGGTATATAACCGTCACATTTTCCGTAACTCAATCTTGCCGATTGCGGCTTT
Source organism: Streptococcus marmotae (assembly GCF_001623565.1). Lineage (NCBI taxonomy): Bacteria > Bacillati > Bacillota > Bacilli > Lactobacillales > Streptococcaceae > Streptococcus > Streptococcus marmotae. Next base: position 1,128,979 of record NZ_CP015196.1, read on the forward strand.
CTTGGGATATGAATTAACAGGGCTAATTGGTGGTTCTATCTTCGTTGAAAATATTTTCACTTATCCTGGTATGGGGCAACTCTTTATTTCATCACTTTCAGGTCGTGATTACAGTGTCATTTTAGCCCTCTTGCTCATGTTTGGTTTTGGAACCTTACTAGGGACCTTGCTGTCTGATATTATCATGAGTATTGTAGACCCACGAATTCGGATTAAGTAGAGGAGGAGAAACGTGAGTAAAGATAAAAAATTAGATAAAAACACGGCATCTACTCCTCCAGGGGGATTACGTGTTATTGCTAGAGAATTTGCAAAAGATAAAGTAGCGTTGGTTTCGCTATTTCTATTAGTAGCTATCTTAGTTGGAGTATTTGTCGGGGCGATTCTTCTTAATCAGGAAGAAGTAATGAAAGTAAACCTGCTTGGACGCTACCTAGAGCCGGGTATAGATGGTCATATCTTAGGAACAGACGAGGGTGGTAAAGATATTTTGGGCCAACTGATTATCGGGGCTCGTAATTCAATTGTGATTGGATTCTCTATTACCATTATTACAAGTATTGTTGGGGTCTCGCTTGGTATCGTTGCTGGTTACTACGGTGGCCGATTCGATGGCTTCTTAATGCGAATTGTTGACTTTATCTTGATTTTGCCAAGCTTGATGATGATTATTGTATTTGTTACGGTCGTTAAAAACTATACAATTTATCACTTTATCTTTATTATGAGTTTATTTGCTTGGACATATAAGGCAAGGCTTTTCAGAACAAGAACTCTATCTGAAGCAAGTCTAGACTACGTGAACGCTTCGAAAACCTTGGGAACAAGTGATTTCATGATTATGTTCCGTGAGATTTTGCCAAACCTTAGTTCTTTGATTATTGTTAACCTTACATTGAACTTTGCAGGAAATATCGGGATTGAAACTTCCCTTACATACTTAGGTTTCGGTCTTCCTGCAACTGTACCAAGTTTGGGAACCTTGATTTCAAATGCTCGAAATGCAGATATCTTAGAAAATAAAACATGGATTTGGCTACCAGCTGCAGTCTTTATCTTAGTGATGATGTTGTGCATCAATTATATTGGGCAAGCTCTTCAACGAGCTGCCGATGCAAAACAAAGACTCGGTTAGATGAAGTGAATATATATCGCACTCTATAATGTAGATTGTAAACATATTCAGCCAAAGACAACTGCAGTGAGTTGAAGAAAGGCTAAAACATAGAGAGGACCAACTTGGTCTTCTCTTTTTTGATGTTTATACTTAACAAAAATCAAATTCTGATGTATAATAATCCTATGAACGCTACACAAGAACAAATCACAGAACTCAAATCAGCTCTCAAGGCTAAACACCTCTCTGCCTATCACAAACGGATTCAAGCGGTCTATTTACGCTCTCAAAAGTTGACCTACAAGGCCATTTCTGACTTAATCGGTTTATCTCATGATACGATTTGGCGTTTGGTGAAAAAATATGAACAAGAAGGCCTCTCTGCCCTTACCCATGATGCACGAGGGGGGCGTCATCGTTCTTATCTTACTTACGAAGAAGAAAAAGCATTCTTAGAAGAACAGTTTGTTGGTAGTGCTTCAGACCAATTTGTCACTATTGCAGAAATGCACGAGGCTTATCAAACTAAAATTGGGAAACAAACGACGCGAGAAGGGTTTTATGCACTGTTGAAGCGTCACGGTTGGCGCAAAGTAACACCAAGACCTGAACACCCTAAAAAGGCAGATGCCAAAACGATTTTGGCGTCTAAAAATAAAATCTACCTTCAAGAAGACGAGAAAGCGCTTTAAGAATAGTAGACGCTACCAGAAGGTCAGACTCATGTACCAAGATGAAGCAGGATTCGGACGGATTAGTAAAATTGGGAAGTCTGGGTGCCAAAAGGAGTACGACCTCATGTTCACAGCCACTATATTCGAGAATATCGCTACTGCTATGGAGCTGTCGACGCCCATACAGGGGAATCTTTCTTTATCATTGCTGGGGGGATGTAACACCGATTGGATGAATGAATTTTTAAGACAACTGTCTCAAGCCTACCCTAATGACTACATTTTACTCGTGATGGATAACGCCGTATGGCATAAATCACGGACGTTAGAGAAACCTACCAACATTGGCTTTGAGTTCATTCCACCTTATACCCCTGAGATGAATCCCATTGAACAAGTCTGGGCTGAGATTCGTAAGAGAGGTTTCAAGAATAAGGCCTTCAAGACGCTAGACGATGTCATTAACAAGCTGCAAGAAGAGAAATAATAAGCAAATAGGTAGTTGAGATGGGTACTCAGCTACCTATTTTTCCCTAAATTTGTATAGGACAAAAAAGTCCTTTTCTATCTTGTATCGATTTGGTAAATTAGAGATAGAAGAATGAAAGGAGAAGCAGGATGGACTTTAAGAGACTCTATTTACAAGTACGCCCGATAGTAGTGAAAGCCCGGAAGGAATACTATATTAAGAGCTGGGAGGTCAGCGACTGGGATCAAGAAGGGATGTATATATTGTATTGCTTACTAGAGCGCGAGGCAGGGATAGAAGAGGACCCTAGTCGCTTATATCGGTATTATAAAGTAAAATTCCGCAATTACATCAAAGACATCATTCGGAAACAAGAAAGCCAGAAACGGAAGTTTGACCGGATGAGCTATGAGGAAATAGGAGAAGTATCGCATAAGCTAGGGAGCGGCGGCTTAGTTACAGATGAGTTAATCTGTCTCCGCGACAGACTAAGTAGCTATCGTTCCCAACTAAGTGAAGAAGAAGTTGGCCAATATGAACTCCTCATAAGCGGGAGGAACTTCAAAGGGCGTCGGAAGATGTTACGCGAGTTACGGGTCTATTTAGAAGATTAGAAAAAAAAAGAAAAAAGTTCTTGACAATCGAAGGTCAAATGTAGTATATTAGGATAGCTGACGCAGAACAGCCACGGAAAATTCCCGGAGAGACAAAAAAGATGAAAAAAATTAAAAAAAGTTTCAAAAAAGTGTTGACAAGGAATTGAAGAAGTGATATACTGATATAGTTGTCGCTTGAGAGAGCGACAGACAAGACCTTTGAAAATTAAAGAAGACGAACCAAACGTGCAGGGTGGTTTATGGAAACATAAACCGTCAATGAACAAAAGAAATAAATCTGTCGGTGAACAGAATGAGTGAAGACTCAAACTATTAATGAGAGTTTGATCCTGGCTCAGGACGAACGCTGGCGGCGTGCCTAATACATGCAAGTAGAACGCTGAAGCTTGGTGCTTGCACCGAGCGGAGGAGTTGCGAACGGGTGAGTAACGCGTAGGTAACCTGCCTGGTAGCGGGGGATAACTATTGGAAACGATAGCTAATACCGCATAAGAGTGCTAACTGCATGGTAAGCATTTAAAAGATGCAATTGCATCACTACCAGATGGACCTGCGTTGTATTAGCTAGTTGGTGGGGTAACGGCTCACCAAGGCGACGATACATAGCCGACCTGAGAGGGTGATCGGCCACACTGGGACTGAGACACGGCCCAGACTCCTACGGGAGGCAGCAGTAGGGAATCTTCGGCAATGGGGGCAACCCTGACCGAGCAACGCCGCGTGAGTGAAGAAGGTTTTCGGATCGTAAAGCTCTGTTGTAAGAGAAGAACAGCGATGGGAGTGGAAAGTCCATTGTATGACGGTATCTTACCAGAAAGGGACGGCTAACTACGTGCCAGCAGCCGCGGTAATACGTAGGTCCCGAGCGTTGTCCGGATTTATTGGGCGTAAAGCGAGAGCAGGCGGTTTGATAAGTCAGAAGTAAAAGGCTGTGGCTCAACCATAGTATGCTTTTGAAACTGTCGAACTTGAGTGCAGAAGGGGGGAGTGGAATTCCATGTGTAGCGGTGAAATGCGTAGATATATGGAGGAACACCGGTGGCGAAAGCGGCTCTCTGGTCTGTAACTGACGCTGAGTCTCGAAAGCGTGGGGAGCGAACAGGATTAGATACCCTGGTAGTCCACGCCGTAAACGATGAGTGCTAGGTGTTGGGTCCTTTCCGGGATTCAGTGCCGTAGCTAACGCATTAAGCACTCCGCCTGGGGAGTACGACCGCAAGGTTGAAACTCAAAGGAATTGACGGGGGCCCGCACAAGCGGTGGAGCATGTGGTTTAATTCGAAGCAACGCGAAGAACCTTACCAGGTCTTGACATCCCTCTGATCGCTCTAGAGATAGAGTTTTCCTTCGGGACAGAGGTGACAGGTGGTGCATGGTTGTCGTCAGCTCGTGTCGTGAGATGTTGGGTTAAGTCCCGCAACGAGCGCAACCCTTATTGTTAGTTGCCATCATTGAGTTGGGCACTCTAGCGAGACTGCCGGTAATAAACCGGAGGAAGGTGGGGATGACGTCAAATCATCATGCCCCTTATGACCTGGGCTACACACGTGCTACAATGGCTGGTACAACGAGTCGCAAGTCGGTGACGGCAAGCTAATCTCTTAAAGCCAGTCTCAGTTCGGATTGTAGGCTGCAACTCGCCTACATGAAGTCGGAATCGCTAGTAATCGCGGATCAGCACGCCGCGGTGAATACGTTCCCGGGCCTTGTACACACCGCCCGTCACACCACGAGAGTTTGTAACACCCGAAGTCGGTGAGGTAACCTTTTAGGAGCCAGCCGCCTAAGGTGGGATAGATGATTGGGGTGAAGTCGTAACAAGGTAGCCGTATCGGAAGGTGCGGCTGGATCACCTCCTTTCTAAGGAAACGGAACTCTGTACGTAGTCTTCTTTAATTTTGAGAGGTCTTGTGGGGCCTTAGCTCAGCTGGGAGAGCGCCTGCTTTGCACGCAGGAGGTCAGCGGTTCGATCCCGCTAGGCTCCATACAACTGGAAATAGTTGTAGAGATTTGCACATTGAAAATTGAATATCTATATCAAATAGTAACAAGAAAATAAACCGAAAACGCTGTGAATTAATGAGTTTTCTAATTTGAAAGAATTAGGTTAAAAATAAGGTTAAGTTAATAAGGGCGCACGGTGGATGCCTTGGCACTAGGAGCCGAAGAAGGACGTGACTAACGACGAAATGCCTTGGGGAGCTGTAAGTAAGCGATGATCCAGGGATGTCCGAATGGGGGAACCCAACATGTAATGCATGTTATCCATGACTGTTAAGGTCATGCGAAGGAAGACGCAGTGAACTGAAACATCTAAGTAGCTGCAGGAAGAGAAAGCAAAAGCGATTGCCTGAGTAGCGGCGAGCGAAACGGCAGGAGGGCAAACCGAAGAGTTTACTCTTCGGGGTTGTAGGACTGCAATGTGGACTCAGATTTTGTAGAAGAATCTACTGGGAAGTAGAGCCAAAGAGAGTAAAAGCCTCGTATTCGAAACAGAGTCTGTACCTAGCAGAATCCTGAGTACGGCGGGACACGCGAAATCCCGTCGGAATCTGGGAGGACCATCTCCCAACCCTAAATACTCCCTAGTGACCGATAGTGAACCAGTACCGTGAGGGAAAGGTGAAAAGCACCCCGGGAGGGGAGTGAAATAGAACCTGAAACCGTGTGCCTACAACAAGTTCGAGCCCGTTAATGGGTGAGAGCGTGCCTTTTGTAGAATGAACCGGCGAGTTATGATATGATGCGAGGTTAAGTTGAAGAGACGGAGCCGTAGGGAAACCGAGTCTGAATAGGGCGAATTAGTATCATGTTATAGACCCGAAACCATGTGACCTACCCATGAGCAGGTTGAAGGTGCGGTAAAACGCACTGGAGGACCGAACCAGGGCACGTTGAAAAGTGCTTGGATGACTTGTGGGTAGCGGAGAAATTCCAAACGAACTTGGAGATAGCTGGTTCTCTCCGAAATAGCTTTAGGGCTAGCGTCGATGTTAAGTCTCTTGGAGGTAGAGCACTGTTTGGGTGAGGGGTCCATCTCGGATTACCAATCTCAGATAAACTCCGAATGCCAACGAGATATAATCGGCAGTCAGACTGCGAGTGCTAAGATCCGTAGTCGAAAGGGAAACAGCCCAGACCACCA